>JBAZHO010000082.1:0-7506 GCA_041652375.1 Opitutales bacterium
CAGGGGCTCGCGGCTCCATGACGCCCGGCGTGCTTGATAGCCACGGGTGACAGTCCGTCGGAAGCAGGTACGGCAAAGCGGCGACAGAATTGCCGCTCTATTTCGCTCTGCCCCGGTGGCACAGGATGAAGTTCCCCGCGAGTTTTCAAACGCTCCCCAAGGGCACTTCGCTTGACCTGCGCAAGTGTCATAGTAGTTCACATTGACTTGTGGACGCTTTGAGGAAGCGCCAAAGGCGCGACATGAGAAAGCCCCGGGTGGAGCGAAGCGGAACCCGGGGTATGCGCTGAAAGCGGTGTTGGGTTAGGGGCGCGTCCGCATCTGGACTCCGGCGCGGTGGCCTATGTCTCGGCGCAGGTATTTGTTCTGCCACTGCACTTTGTCCGCCGCCGCGTAGGCCGCGTCCGCCGCCTGTTGGAGCGTCGCCGCGCGGGCCATCACGCCCAGCACTCGTCCGCCGGAGCTGACTATCGTGCCGTCGGGCAGGCGTTTCGTTCCGGCGTGGACGATGAAAGTGTCTTTCGGCAGGTCATTGGGCAGGCCGATCACGTCGCCTTTGGAATACTTGCCGGGGTAGCCTTTCGCGGCCAGCACGACGACGATGGAGCTTCCGGGGCGGATGCCGACGCTGGCCGGGTCCAGAGTGCCCCGTGCGCAGTCCAGCATGAGCGCCAGCGGGTCCGCGTCCAGCATGGGCAGCACGACCTGCGTCTCGGGGTCGCCGAAGCGCACGTTGAACTCCAGCACCATCGGGCCGTCGGCGGTCACCATTATGCCTATGAAGAGCGTGCCGCGGAAATCGTAAGCTTCGGCCACGAAGCCGCGCATCGTCGGCTCGATCACTTCGCGGACTATGCGCCGTTCGATTTCCGGCGTCACGACGGGGGCGGGTGCGTATGCGCCCATGCCGCCAGTGTTCGGCCCGGTGTCCCCCTCGCCGACGCGTTTGTGGTCCTGCGCGGCGGGGAGCATCACGTAGCGGTCCTTGCATACCATCAGCGTGATGGACGCCTCTTCGCCCACGAGGCATTCCTCGATGACGACTTCCTGCCCCGCGCTGCCGAACATGCTCCCGTCGAGCATGCCGCGCGTGGCCTCGACGGCCTCCTCGCGGCTCTGGGCGATTATCACGCCCTTGCCTGCGGCCAGTCCGCTCGCCTTGACGACGATGGGCAGGGGCTGCGCGGCCACGTAGTCCAGCGCTTCCGGCATGTCCGCGCTGGCGAAAGTGCGCGAGCGGGCGGTGGGTATGCCGTACTTGGCGAAAAAGTCCTTGCACACGGCCTTGGACGCCTCCAGTTGCGCGCCCTTGAAGCCCGGCCCGTAAACCAGCACGCCGGCTGCCCGCAAGGCGTCGGCCATGCCGAGGGCCAGCGGCACTTCCGGGCCGACAATGGCCATGTCCACGGCCTCGCGCTTTGCCAGCTCCACCGCCTGCCGCAGGTCTTCCACGTTCAGCGGGAAGCATTGGGCCTCCGCCTCCATGCCGCCGTTGCCCGGCGCGGCGATAACGCGCGTCGCCAGCGGGCTGGCCAGACATGCCTTGAGCAGGGCGTGCTCGCGCCCGCCGGAACCGATAACCAGAACGTTCATCCCGCGTTGTATAGGGGAAGAATGGAAGCTCTTCAAGGCTTGCGCTGACTGAAATGACTCGCAGATTCGGCACTCAGCGACTAGTGTGCGAACATGAATCCGCGTTCCTCAAAGGGTCTTGTCGTCATGAGAAAGCTGCTGCCCATACTGGCGCTTGCCGCGATGAGCGGTTGCGCATCCATGCGCGAACAGCATACCGAGGCCAATCCCGCCATCGTGTTCACGCAAGAGCGCGTGCAGGCCGTCGCCTTGGACCTTGTAAGCACCGGCAAGGCGGCCAACATGGAGGAAGCCATTCCGATGGCCGAACAGATTGTGAGCGATGAAATCAAGGCGCAGAAGGATGCAGGCCACGAGAGCGACAACCGTGACGACTTCTATCAGCCGGACCGCGACAAGCGCGCCGAAGGCGGCAACGACTAAGGAGCGTTTGAAAATACGCGGACCGGGCAGGGGGCGCTACGCTTCCACGGTCACTGCGGCGTCCTTGTGGCGTTGCATGAATTTATCGCAGGCTTCGTCGCCCATGAAGCGTTTGAGTATCTTCGGGTCGGTGCGCATCAGGTCCACCACTATCAGGCCGTCGATGACGTTGCAGAAGTCCTTGTCCACGTTGAAGCTCAGGATCGTCGCGTTGAGCTTGAGGTAGTGTTTCAGCAGGACGGGCACGCCTTTGCGGTCGGTCTCGATGTCGGAGACCATCGCGGATATGTCCTCGATGTCCTTCACCGTCGCGCGGAGGCTCTTTTTGTCCATCTGACCGAAGCGGTAATTGCGCGGCGGGCGGCGGGCTTTCACCAGCGGGTGCAGGTCCTCGTCGAGGGTGTTGTTGCGCAGGTAATGGACCATCAGGTCGCGGGACATGCGCTTGTATTCGCCGCTGATGCTCACGGGGCCGAAAAGCACGCGGTAGCGCGGGAAGCGGGACACGTATTCGCCTATTCCGCGCCATATCAGGGGCAGGGCGTTGGGCTTGCGCTGGTATTCCTCGCGGATGAACGAGCGGCCCATTTCTAGGGCCGGGCTGAGGCGTTCCAGCAGCGCGTCCTTGAAGCGGAAGAGGCTGGTCGTGTATATGCCCTTGGGTCCCTGTCGGGAGAGTATCTTGTCCGTGCGTCCGAGGCGGTATCCGCCCACGAGTTCCTTCGTGGCGGCGTTCCACATGAAAAGGTGCAGGTAGTAGCTGTCGTAATTGTCTATGTCTAGCTGCTTGCCCGTTCCTTCGCCAACGGCGCGGAAGGTCTTTTCGCGCAGGCGTCCGATTTCCTTGATGACGTTGGGTATCTGCCCGTACTCGGCCATGAAGACCTTCATGTCCCCGTGGCTGACCAGCATGTTCTCCGCCGGGAGGGTGGCGATTTCGGCGGCCATCACGTCCGGCGGCACTTCGGGGATGATCGGCTCCATCTGCGCCTTGGTCTTGGGCAGACGGGGCATTTTGATGAAGCTGCGTCTCTTTTCCGGCTCCGTGCGGTTGCGCAGGTTGTATGTCTTCAGCCGCATGAAGGAGATCATCTCGGCGTCGGACTCGAACTTGGCCAGTCGGGAGGCTTGGATGGGCTGGCCGACGCGCAGTTCCATGGTCTTCCCTTTCATGCGCAGCAGTTCGCGCACCAGCAGCGCCGTGCGAAGGCGGGGGTGCAGAAGACCGAGGAACTGGAACAGGTTGCTGTTGCGCCCGTGAATGAAGATGGGCAGGACGTTGGCTCCGGTGTGCCGCACCAGACCGGCCACGTTGTCGTTCCACTGCGGGTCCGTCACATGGCGCTTGCGAAGGTGCAGATGGGACACCGTGCCGGATGGGAATGTGCCCAGACAACCGCCGTTCTTGAGCCACTTGAGCGTGTCCTTCATCGGGCCGATGTTGGTCTTGGTGGCTCCCGTGCCGCCGAAGGGATCCACCGGGATGGAGAAGGGCCTAAGCTCGTCTATGTTCCCCATCAGATAGTTAATCAGAAACTTGGTGTCGGCGCGTACGGACAGGAGCAGGGAGCCGATGGCCATGCCGTCTATGCCGCCGAAGGGATGGTTGGACACCACGATGAGCGGGCCGTCCTTGGGTATGCGTTCGCGGTCCTCCGCGCTGACCAGAAAGTCCACGCAGGCCGCGTGCAGGGTACGGTCAAAGAAATTCAGCGTGCCGGGCATCTTCTTCGCGCGGGAGTAGATGTCGTTTATCCCCTCCGTGCTCAGCGCGAATTCGATCAAGGGCGCAAAGAGCTTGAGAAGCGGATTTTTAAAAAGCAGGCGCAGATCTATGAGCTTTTTTTCTTCTGTGCTGGAAGGGCTCTCTGTCATGGGCGTCGCCGGGATTTAAGACGGGAACGCGCCGCTTTGAGGGGGGTTCGGGCGTTCCGATGGGGGTGGTATATAAAAAACCGTACTGCCTTGAGTAAACAAACTAATACGCGCCGATGTTTCGGGCGAACAGTTTCTTGTCCGGTGCAGAATAAAAAGAAGTGCCGGCCACAAGCACGTCCGCCCCGTTGCCCACGCACATGGGCGCGGTGAGCAGGTCCAGCCCTCCGTCCACCTCGATGTGATAGTCCAGCCCGAGTTCGTCGCGCCAAGCAGCAAGCTGGCGGATTTTCGGGAGCATCTCCTTGCGGAATGGCTGACCGCCCATACCGGGCTGCACCGTCATGACCAGAACAAGGTCCACGCAGTCCAGCAGGTGGCGGACGCTTTCCACGGGCGTGTCGGGGTTGATCACTATGCCGCACTTCGGGCCAAGTTCCCTTATTCGGGCCAGTTGCGCGCGGTGGTCCATGTCCACTTCGATGTGGATGCTCATCATGCCCGCCCCCGCCTTTGCGAAGGCCTCAAGAAAATTCCAAGGCTGGTCCAGCATCAGATGCACGTCGTAGAACAGGTCCGGCTCGTGCTTGCGCAGGGCCGCCAAGGTCTGCGGGCCGAAGGTAAGGTTGTCCACGAAGTGCCCGTCCATGATGTCCAGATGCGCCCAGAATAGACCGGCCTGCGCGATCTGGCTTGCGGACAGGGCCAGCATGGCATGGTCGCCCGCCAAAATGGACGGGGCCAGCACGGGGGTTCTGGAAGATGAATCAACCATTGTCGCGCGGATCGTCCCAGCGTTGGGCGATGGCGTCGTGAATCTGCCTTGCCAAATCCCGGGCGAGTATGGGCATAAGGAGCCTTTCCTCGTCTGCGGAGCTGCTGAGGATGAAGTTGGGCGTGCTTTGCACGCTGGCCTTGAAAGTCTGGTCCACGAGGACTTCGCCCGTGGCATTGTCTGTAAGGACGACGCGCGCGCTCAGGGTGACGTCGAACGCCTTGTAGAGACCGTTGTCCGTGCCGATGCTCTGGACAGGCACGCCGTTGACCTCGTCGGTCTGGACCACCGTCACGCCGCTGGCGTGGCCTTCCCTTTCGACGCCGAGCACTGTGATTTCCAGCTTCGCGTCGGCCACGTCCCTGCGCACCAGCCGCACGAGGTTGTCCTCCAGAAAGGCGACGCGGACGCGTTCGCTCAGAATGGTGGCAACTTGCGGCATGTAGGACTGGTTGATCGCCGGGGCCACCCAGATGCTCTGCACCGTGCCTTTCGCCGCAGCCCCGGGTTTGTATGTGGAGCAGGCGCAAAGCAGCGTCGCGCAGATCGCCAGAGTCGCTGAAAGGATTTTCGTGCGCATCGTATGCCGTGGGATGAGGGCCTCAACGGCCTAGTCCGCCCGGTTCGGCGTGCCGCTGTCGCTGTTATCGGGCGTCTTCTGGATGGGCAGCGTTGCCTCGGGAGAGGGCGCCGTCGGGTCGATCTTCTTCGCGGCAGGCTCGTAGTTGAGCGGATTCCAGCTACGCCAGAAGAAAAGGTACTGCCAGTCCTTGCGCACCGGCCAGTTTCCTTCGGGGAAATGCTCTCTGATCTTTGCGATCTTGGCAAGATACACGCGCGCCTTGTCTGCGGACTGGGACTCCGGCGCGATGGTGATGGCGTCGTTGAAGAACACGGCGGCGGAATCGTAGTCGTCGCGGTACTTGAAGAAAAATTCGCCAAGTATGAACTTGCTCTGCGCATAGGTTTCGCGCGTCTGCGCAAGGCCTTTTTCGCAATCTTTGACGGCTGGGTTGGTCGGGTAGAGCGTCATGAAGTCGCGGTAGTAGCTCATGGCTTCCCGCGTTGCGCCCTGATCGTATTCCGGGCCTCTCACCTCTTCAAAAAGATAGTCTGCCAGCAGCAGCGTGGCATCCGCCGCGAGCATGCTCTGCGGGTAGTTGTTAATGATGCGGTCCAGCGCGTCAACGGCAGGCCCGGCTTGGCGTTCGCGCCTGTGCAGCATGGCTATGCGCATCAGGGCCACGGGGGCGTAGTCGCTGTAAGGGGCGATGGCAACGAGGGTCTCGTAAACGCGGATCGCTTTTGTCGTGTCCTTGAAGGGCAGCACCCAGAGCATGTGGATGTTCACGCCCTCTTCATATGCGGATGCGATGTCGAAAAAGTCCGCAACCACATCGTTGAAGTGGCGGCTTTCCGGGTATGCCTGAACCAGAACGTTGTAAGCTGCCAGCGCTCTCTTCCATTCCTGCCTGCTCATGCTGATCTTGCCCGTGCGGTACACCGCTTCGGGCGCGAATTCGGAGCCGGGGTATGTTCTCCAAGTTTTCTCGTAAAGGTTGCGCGCCTTCTTGAAAGCACCGGCGTTCTCAGCGGCGATTGCTTTGTCCATCAGGGGCTTGGCCAGCTCGTTCTGCTGGACGGGGTCCTGTGAACGCCATTGGTCGCCTCCGCCGATCAGGCCCCAGAGGTACGCGTTTGCAGTGCAAGGGAAAAGCGTGGCCGTGGCGGCCAGAGCAAAGAAAGCCAGTATGGGTCGAAACATGTTTAATGCCACTTAATCAGTGTGGATGCCCAGGTCAAGCCGGCTCCGAACGATACGAACAGCAGGTTGTCACCTTTCTTGATGGAACCTGCCCGGTAGGCTTCGTCGAGTGCTATGGGAATTGACGCTGATGATGTATTTCCGAAACTATCGAGATTTACCCAGAATCTGTCCATCCCGATTCCGAGCCGTTGGGAGATTGCTTCTATTATGCGGTTGTTTGCCTGATGCGGTATCACCCATGTGATCTGGTCCGCCGTCAGTCCCTGTCTTTCGAGGATGGTTGTCGCGCTTTGTTCCATCGCGCGCACGGCAATTTTGAAAACCTGATTGCCTTGCATGTGGATGAAGTGCCCGCCGTCCTGCACGGTTTGCATGCTGGTGGGTTTGGCGCTGCCTCCGGCGGGGATGTGCAGGATGGCGAAATCCTGCCCGTCCGCGCCGAGCAGGCTGTCCAGTATGCCTTCTCCGGGCGTGTCGGAGATGCCCAGCACCACAGCCCCGGCCCCGTCTCCGAAGAGCACGCAGGTTGTGCGGTCATCCCAATTTGTAACAGAGGAAAGTTTTTCAGCCCCGATGACGAGGATGTTGCGGTAGGCTCCGCCGCGCAGCATCCCGGCGGCCACGTCAAGCGCGTAAAGGAAGCCGGAACAGGCGGCGGTGATGTCGAACGCGGGGACGTTCTTCAGGCCCAGCTTGGTCTGCACAAAGCAGGCCGTGGACGGGAAGGGCATGTCCGGGGTGATGGTGGCCACGATGATTAGGTCGATTTCATCGGGACGCATGCCTGCGTTGGCCAGCGCAGCCTTGGCCGCTTCCGTCCCAAGGTCCGAGGTGGCTTCGTCCGGGCGCGCTATGTGTCTTTCCCTGATGCCCGTGCGCGCGCGAATCCATTCGTCGGACGTGTCCACCATGTGGGACAGCTCATCGTTGGTCAGAACTTTTTCCGGCGCATAAGAGCCGATTCCCTTGATGATGATGGAGGGATCCTGGGAATGGGTCATGTGTGGTCTTGTCAGTTATCGGAATGCTCCCGGATTGATCGACCGGCGCAGCGCGTGTGAAGGGTGTGTGT
>JBAZHO010000083.1:0-7449 GCA_041652375.1 Opitutales bacterium
ATCCGCAGATAAGCAGGGATAAAAAAGGGATTGGAAAACCAGAACTTTTTATTCTCCAATAATCTGCGTAAATCCCTGCTTATCTGCGGATAAAATTCTTCTCTTTTTTCTTTGTTATTTCGGGATACTTTTGGCAACCGCTCTAGGACTCCCCATCCGTCGGGGCGGGGCTGTTCTCCTGCTTGAATTCCGCGATGTTCCATGCCCGCCTTAGCGTGGAAATGACTCGGGCCACCTCCGCGAAGTCCTCCCGTTCTTCCAGCGCGCGCTCGCAATGCACGTAGAGGCGCATGAAGCCTAGGGCCGTCACGGGACTGCCTTCGAAGTTCACCCCGGCCTTCAGCACGGCCAGCGCCTGCCGCAGGCGGTTGGCGTCGCCCTCGTTGGCCGCCGTCATGGCCACGTCCATCGTGAAGCGGACCTTCTCCAGCACGGACATGCCTGCGAACTTGTTCTGCCCGTACTTTCTGGCCGCGAGCTGTTTTGCGGCCATGCTCATCGGTAGTACAGGGCCAGAATGGAGGGATCGACGTTGGCCATCGAATTGACCGATTCCTGCAAGGCCCCGATTATGTTGCCAGAGGAAAGCAGCATCTGCCCGTTTGTTCCGCCGGACAAGCTGGCGTAATTGATGGAGCCGAACAGGCTGGCCGCGTCGGCGGATGTCCCGCCGAGTATGTTTGAAAGGGAGGACGAGGCGGAAGCAAGGCTTGAGGAAAGCTTCATGGCGTTCTGCACGATGGAGTAGCGGGACTGCAGCTCGTCCTGCGCCTGCGCCACGACGTCCATCTGTTCCTGCACGGTGCTCAACGCGGCGGCTATGCGGTCGTAGTAATCGCCGAAGTCCAGCTCGTCGCTGGGCACGTCGGCGGCGGTGTAGGAGATGTAGGAATGGTAATCCCTGTTTGTCGAAGTGAAGTTGGCGGGATCGAACGAAAACGCCACGCCCGTGCCCATGTCCACGGATACGGGATCCTCTCCGGCCAGATTCACGTTGCGTCTTGTCGAGACGAGGGTTCCCGAAGGATCGTAGAGCCATACGGACGACTTCTGCCCGTCGTACCTGATCTTCAGATCGTACTGTCCCGTCTTCATCGTGGTCACGCCGTCGTAAACGGGGGCCGTCGTCGCGCCCACCTTCAAGGAGCCTGTTGTGCCGGAAATCGTGGAGCCACGGATCACGGAGACGTTGTTCTCGTTCTGCAGCGTCTTGTCGGAGCCGTCGTCAAGCACATGCTGCACGTTGCGCTCGTAGTGCAGGTTGGCGTAAAGGGACTGCGGGCCGAAGAGATCGTAGTCGTGTTTGTCACCGCCCAGAGCCGTCTTGAAGTACGTCTTCTCAAAGGAAAGCTCCACGCCTGAATTGGTCTTCACGCTGACCTGTCCGGTTCCCGAAAGGTCCACGCCCTCGATTTTTTCCACCGTGCTGCCGTCCATTTTCTGCAGCTCCACAACGGAGTTGGCGCCCATGTAAGTGACCTTCATCCAGTAGTCCCCGTCGGCCAGTTGGCCGGTGTACGGATACTGCTGCAAGTTCACCGTCGCCGCCTTGGCGTCCGTTATGTCCAGCCCCACTATGTCGGAGGCGGAATTTTTCATCAGGGCCAGCGAGTCGTAGCCGATCTTTGCGAACGCGCCCTCCGGCGCGGAGGCCAGCCCAAGGCCGTCCTTTGCGCTGGAGGAAAGGTTGTCCAGATTCATGGTCAGCGAACCGTTGCCGTAGGACAGCTTGTAGCTGCGTCCGTCCAGAAGCGGCGTCCCCTCCACCTTGTAGTCGCGCACGACGGTGTCTATGCCGGCGCTCAGGGAACGAAGCTGGGCGTAGGCCTCCGCATGGGCCTTGGTGTTGCTGGAATAGGTTTTGGACCCCTTCAGCGCGGTGTTGAGCATCATCTGAAGGTTGGTTTTTACCGTGCCCAGCTTGCCCGACAGGCTGTTCAGCAAGCCCAGACTCTCCCTGTACGAGGTGGTGTTGACCGTCTTGAACTTGAACGACGCACCGTCGGTCAACGCCGACTTCGGAATTGCGAAGGCGTTGGACAGGTTGTACTTAAGTACTGTATCCCAAGAAAGTGAGTTTAGGTTCACGTCCGACATAAAGTCGCTGCTCCAAAATACGAATTCGATCTGCCGGAAAACATGCTGTTATGTTAATCGGCATAATCCGCAAATACTTGAAAGATTGCGTATGCCCTGTTCCGTGAGTATGTTGCATATGCCGTTTCCGAAAGCGATCCTTCGCCGGAACCGGCTCAACCCATCGGAGGTCCAAACTGTATGATGAAGACGTCGTCGCATCTATTTCTGGCACTGGCCGCGCTGTTTCTCTGTTCCTGCGCCACGGTGACAACCCTCAGGGTGGACGCGATATCCGCGCCGCAGGCCCAGTCCGGGCGCATCTACTGCGTAGTGCCGGCAAATCCCGACACCTCGCCCAAGGACCTTCGCTTCATCGAGGCCGCCCGCTTTGTGGAAAACGCCCTCTCCGAACGCGGCTACACCCGCGTGGAAGGCAGCGCCGGGGCGGACGTCATCCTCGCCCTCGACGCCGCGATCGGCAAGCCGGAGAACATCACGCGCACCAGCCCGCAGCCCGTTTACGCAGAGGAAGGCGGTTACTACCGAGTAGCCCGCGTTCGCGTCACGGACAAGAACGGTCGCGCGTCCTACGTGCGCACCACGGTATGGTCCCCGCCGTATTCGCGCCTGATCGGCACAGTGGACAGCTCCTACACGGAGACGATTTACGAAAAGAGACTCGCGCTGACGGCCTTTGCCAACACGGACGCCTCCGCCGAAGACCTGCCCCAGCTATGGTCCGTGGTGGTTCTGGCGCGGGACAGCGGTGGCGACCTTCGCGCCGTGCTTCCCGCAATGGCCGTGGCCGCCGCCCGCTACGCGGAAAGCGACACCGGAGGGCAGGTGGAACTGCGCCTCAAGGCCGACGAGCCGGAAGTGCTCCGAGTGTCCGGTCGGACCGGACCGGCGCAGTAGCGCGGCACGCCCACAAGCTCCGTCACGACAGGAAACTGTGCATTTTGGAGTGAGGCATTTTCTTCACCCGCCTGAAAAATTCCGTGTCCGTGATCTCCGTCGCCCATTCCAGCCGTATGGAAATCATGGATGCCTGATCCTGCCGCGCCTTGAAGTCTATTGCTCCCAAATTGAGCAGGTAAATGAGATCGCGCGTGCATATCTTCAACGGGTTCTGAAGATTGTCGTAACTGCTTTTTGTTGCCTTGAGGATATCAAAAACAGAGAGCGAGTCGCAATCCAGCAGGAGCTTGAGGATTTCCAGATGCCGCTTTGCCATCACGCGCTTGCGCGGCGTCTCCAGACGGTTGAAAAGATCGTACATCACGTTTCTGAAGAGCGACTTTTGAACGTTGGTTCGGATTTCCTTCAGCAGGCGCTGGCACTGAAGCTCTATGCCCTTCAACCCAAACAGCAGGAAAGGCGTCAAATCGTGACTGGCCGCGCGCGTGCTCGCCAACGTGCCCAGATATTGGTTTTTCTCTTCGTAGTAATAATTGGACATGGCGATGAACAGGGTGTCGCGCAGTCCGGTCCGTTGAAGCAACAGGGCCTCAAGCGCCCGTGCCGCGCGTCCATTGCCGTCAAGAAAAGGGTGCATGGAGGCAAAGTGATAATGAAGCGCGAGCGCCTGAATCAGCGGGTCATGCTCGCGGAACGCGGAATTGACTGCCTGCAAAAGCTTTATGAATGCGACAGCGCACTCTTCCCCGCCTTCCGCCCCTCTGTGCGGCGGGATGCCGAAGTTTACGTTTACATCCCTTGGGCGAAGTTCCCCCGGGGTGCAGTGGTCGTCGTCCGCGCCGGTGACAATGCGCTGGTGAACTTCGTAGATCAGAGCTTCGCTGATGGGGTAGTCGTCCGGCAGCTTGGCTATCCAACGGTATGTTGCAACTGCGGCGGCGGCCTGCCTCTGGGAGCGCGTGGACAACTGTTCGGGCGTCTCCTGCATGGCGGCGTCAAGTTCGCGCTCGGTGAAATCCGCCCCTTCGATGCGTGAAGTGCCTGCGATTTCCCTCTTGAGCTGGACCACCTGCATCTTTTCAGCCCAGCTCCGTTGCGATGGCATGTTCGACAGGGCGATCACTGCGGCCTTGGCATTCACAAGATGCTGGAGCACGGCCAACCTGTCATATTTGATCCAGTTATCGGGGATGGAATACTTGATCATTGCATCAGCATTAATTCAATTTCGTTTCCAAGTCAAATCCTGTTATCACATTTGTTAACATCTTGCTCTTTAATAATATACATACAAACATGAGAAAGATGACATGACAAAAATTATCAGTTCATTTCCGCTTCAAATCCTTTCTGTTTCCGTTGTGATCTCCGAACTCTTGCGCAGTCGCCTGCCTAGTAGCCCAGCCCGTTTAGGTCTATTGCGCCTTCGGGCCAGACCGCGTCGGCGGGGTAGATCATCAGGAACGGGTCCCAGAAGGGGTTCTTTTCCGGGTCCAGAGGATGGCGGCTGTTGCGCACGCGGTTGGTCACCAATCGCGCGCCGAGTTTCTCGTAGAAGCCGGGCACGCCGGTCTGCCAGAAGGCTGCGGGATATTTTCCCTCGTCCACCAGCGAGAGTATGCGGCGCACAAGTTCCGTGCCAAGGCCCCGGCAGCGGAAGTCCGGGTGCGTACACACGCTTGCAAGCGCCAGCAGCTCCATCGTGCCCCGGCGTGGAAAATCCTGCGCGAAAAGCCCTCCGCGCTTGCCACGGCCCTGTCCCCGTCCCATGCCACGGCGAGAACACGCGCCGGACGCTCGTCCTGCGCATAACTCTTGATTGCGAACGAATGCATGTTCGAAGGATGCTTCAAATATAAAGGGCAAGTCAAAAGCGAACGCGTTCTTGCGCACGGGAGCCGAACTTTTCATATTCGGTGTAACGCGATATGGAAGGTGAAGCCGACAGTCAGCACAGGCCGTTTCTGGGCGTGTATTTTGACCGTTGCGGCGCTTACGGGCGCTTCTACAAGAACAAGGAAGGCACAGCGTACATAGGGCGCTGCCCGCGCTGCGGGGCCAGTTTCAAGGTCCGCATAGGTTCGGAAGGCACGCATAACCGCTTTTTCAAGGCCACATGCCCCGGAAGTTGAGCAGGAACGATCTTTCGTTCTTGTGCATGCGCCTATAATGCCGTTTTGTATGTTGTTGTCGCATAGGGACGATACGAACGACGCATGGCCGGATTCGACGAGCAGATCGTAAGGGAATATTTCGAGTTGCAGGGCTTCATGGTCCGGCAATGGCGGAAGTATCAGACGCCTCCGCGCAAGAAGCTGCCGGAGGAGGAGATTGATTTGCTGGTGATGAACCCCAACTACGTGCGCGGGGGCCGCGATCCCGGCTTCATGCTGTTCGCCAGCGAGCTTCGCTACGTGCCCCGCGCCGTGGTGGCCGTGCGCGGCTGGCATACCACGCAGCATTTCACGCCCCGGCTAATCCAGAGCAGTTCGGAGATTGCCAAGTTCCTCGAACGTGACGTGCTCAAGAGCGCGGAGGACTTTTTCGGCCCCTCTGGCGAAGAGTTCGGCGGGGGCAACGAACGCCTGTTCAAGATTCTCGTCCTGCCCGGCCTGCCCACGGCGGAACCGCACCGTTCCGACAGCGTGCGCCTGTTGCGCGAACGCGGGGTGGACGCCGTGATCTCCTTCCGCTCGATGCTCGCGGACATAATCTCGATGGTCGAGATCAACAGGAACTACTCCAAGAGCGACCTGCTCCAGATCATCCGCATCCTGAAAATTTACGATCTGGTGAAAGACCCGCAGCTAGCTCTGTTCACAGAGTCCTGAGCCGTTGCCCAGCGAGTCGCGGTATGCCTTGCCGCTGGCGAAGCGTTCGCGCAGTTCCGCGAAGCGGTCCTCGGCCAGCGCCTCGCGCATGCGGTCAAGCTCCTGCGAGAAGCCGTCCAGCGCGCGCAGAATCCCGGCCTTGTTCTGCTCGGAAATCGCCAGCCACATATCGGGGCTGCCCGCCGCCACGCGCGTGGTGTCCCGCAGGCCCGGTCCGGCCCATTTCTTCCAGTCCGCGTCATTCTGCGCGAGCCAGTTGCAGATGATCGTGGCGGCGAAGTGGGGCAGGTGACTGATGTTGGCGACAATCTCGTCGTGCCTGCCGGGGGCGATGTTCACAAGCTCCATGCCCAGCGCGCGCCAGAAGGCGCCGACGCGTTCCACGGCTTGGGCATTCGTGCCATCCAGCGGGGTTACAAAGCAGGTGCGGCCCTTGAACAGGTCGCCTCTGGCGTGTTCCATGCCGCTCTTCTCTGACCCCGCCATGGGGTGGCTGCCCACGAAGAAAACGCCCTCTGGCATCACGGCGTCGGAAAGGCTGCAAACCATGCCCTTGGTGCTGCCCACGTCGGTCACAATCGCGCCCGACGGCAGGCAGCCCGCCACGCGTCGCGCAAGGCGGTGAATCGTCTCCACGGGCGTGCAGATGACGACCAGATCGCTCCCCGCGCAAGCCTCCTCCGGGGTGTCGGACACAGCGTCGCACCAAGGCTGCGCGCGGCACCTTTCGCGCACCTCACCGCGCCTCGCCCATACGTGGATGCGTTGCGCGATGCCGCGTTCCCGCGCGCCGATGGCGAGCGACGCGCCCAGCAGTCCGGGGGCCAGAACGGTGATTTGCCTGAAAGGAGAGTCCATGTCGGGGGTGGGGGGAGGAGTAGAGGAAGCAGGGGACAACCTCAAGCATCACAATAGGGAAGTACCCCGATAAATGAAGCCAAAAGCATGGCGCGCGCGCAGGCATACCCGACGCAGGAGCCTGCCGACCCGTCAGGACAGGCCCAGCGCGCAGCGCTCGTGCAGGAATTCGGCTATTTGGATAGCGTTCAGCGCAGCGCCCTTCCAGAGCTGGTCGCCGCTGACCCACAGGGACAGGCCGTTGTCGAAGGCGCTGTCCACGCGGATGCGGCCCACGCCGCACTTCTCCTTGCCGGAGAAGAAAAGGGGCATCGGATAGGCGTTCTGCGACGGCTCGTCCACCAGTTCCGCGCCGGGGAAGGCGTCCACGGCTCTGCGGGCCCGCGCCACGTTTACCGGACGCTCAAACTCCGCGCTGATGGCGATGGAGTGTGCGCGAAGCACGGGCACGCGCACGCAGGTCGTGGAGACGCGCAGCTTGGGCAGGCTCATGATCTTGCGCCCCTCGTTGAGCATCTTCATCTCTTCCTTCGTGTAGCCGTCCTCAAGGAACTTGTCCACTTGCGGAATGACGTTGAAAGCGAGCTGGTGGGCGAACTTTTCCACATGCATCGGCTCGCCCTTGCCCCATGCGCGGAGCTGGTCCTCAAGCTCGGCCATGCCTTGCGCGCCCGCGCCGGACGCGGCCTGATATGTGGAACAGAAGGCGCGGACAAGGCCGAACTCCTTGTGCAGCGGATACAGGCCCATCAGGGCGATAGCC
>JBAZHO010000084.1:0-7429 GCA_041652375.1 Opitutales bacterium
CTCAAAGGCGAAGGACGCAAAGCCCTGATCGCGCTGGGCATCCTCGTCGCGCTGGCCATCCTGACCAAGCTGGTCAAGGACCTGCTGCAAAAACGCAGAGCGGTTCGCTCTTTATCCACGGACAAGCCCGATGCGCCCATCTGACGAAGTCCTCAGCGTAAGCGCCCTTACGGAGCTTCTGCGCGAACTGATCGAGCCGGAGTTCGCGCAAGTGTGGGTGGAAGGGGAACTGTCGAACTTCCGCCGACAGGACAGCGGACACTGCTATTTTTCGCTCAAGGACGAAGGTGCGCAACTGCCCGCCGTGCTCTTCCGCCAAAGCGCGCGCAATGTGGAAACGCCCCTGCGCGACGGCATGAAAGTGGCCGCCTTCGGGCGACTCTCGATCTATCCCCCGCGCGGCGGCTACCAACTGATCTGCCAGTTCATCCTGCCCGCCGGACAAGGGGCGCTGCGCGAACGCTTCGAAATCCTCAAGCGCAAGCTGGAGGCCGAGGGCCTGTTTGAAGCCGCGCGCAAGAAGCCCCTCCCCGCCCTGCCCCGGAGCGTGGGCATAATCACCTCCCCCACCGGGGCCGCGCTGCGGGACTTCCTGAGCATACTCTCGCGCCGGGGCTGGAAAGGCCGCGTCGTGGTGCTGCCCGCAAGGGTGCAGGGGGCGGAAGCGGCGGGCGAAATCGCCGCCATGACAAAGCTGGCCGCGAAATCCGGCCTCTTCGACCTGCTCGTGCTCGCGCGCGGCGGCGGCAGCCTCGAAGACCTCTGGGCATTCAACGAGGAAGTGGTCGCCCGCGCCGTGGCCGCCTGCCCGCTGCCCACGATCTCCGCCGTGGGGCACGAGACGGACTTTTCCCTATGCGACTTCGCCGCCGACCGCCGGGCCGAAACGCCCAGCGCAGCGGCTGAACTGATATCCTCCCTCTGGCTGGACGCAAAAGACGCCGTGCGCATCGCCGCGCGGGACATCGAACACGTCTGCTCCGCGAGACTGGAACGCAGCCGCGCGAAACTGGACATGCTGGGCGCAAGGCTGGGCGCGGCAGGCCCGCAAAGGCAGATCGAGCACGCGTGGCTGCGGCTGGACGACTGCGCCGGACGCCTTAACAACACCCTGCGCGAACGCTTGCGCGCAAAAGACGACAGGCTGGAAAAACTGACCCGCCGCATGGACGCCGCCGCCCCGCATCAGCGCATCAACATGGCGCGGCAGAAGCTCGAACAGCTTGCCCTGCGCCTTGAGAGCGCCAGCCCGCAAAGCGTGCTCAAGCGCGGCTTCGCCATAATCAGCCGCCCCGGCGGCGGGATAGTCTGCGACAGCGCCGCCCTGCGCGACGCAGAGACGGTCACGCTACGCATGCGCGACGGCGAAAAGGAAGCGGTGATCGGCCCGAAGGGATAGGGCGCCCTCTAGGCCTTGCCGGAGAGCCAGTGTTTGGCGAAATCTTCCAGACCTTGCTCGGTGGATACTTCCGGCACGTAGCCGAGGTCTTCCCTCGCGGCGGAAATGTCGAACCAGTGGCTGTGGGCAAGCTCCACGGCGGTGAAGCGCGTCATCGGCGGCTCGCCCGGCAGGTGCAGTGCGCCCCAGAAGCTTTCCATCACGGAGCCTAGGCGCCGGGCCACGGTCATGCTGACGTGCCTTGTGACCTGCGGTATGCCCAGCCTGACCAGAAGGGCGTTGATCCAGGGCCAGAGGTCCACGGGTTCGCCCTGCGAGATGAAGTAGGCGCGGCCACCGGCGCGGCCCGCGTCGAGGGCGTCCAGCGCGAGGACGTGCGCCAGCGCGGCGTTCTCGACGTGCGTGATGTCCACGCGGTTGTCGCCCTCGCCCACGATGCGCAGGCGGCCCTTGATGGCGCGGGAAATGACGCGGGGCAGAAGGTGCGGGTCGCCCGGTCCCCAAATGAGGTGCGGGCGCAGGGCGCAGACGCGCAGGCCGTCCGGGTTGTGCGCGGACAGGGCGAGCTGCTCCGCCTCGGCCTTGCTCTCCGCGTAGGGGCAAAGAAAGTTGTGGCCGTAGGGCAGGGTTTCGTCGCTGCCCCGGAACTCTCCGCCCGTAAACACGACGCTGGGCGTGCTTGTGAAGACCAGCCTTGAGACGCGATGTTCGCGGCAGGCGCGCAGAATGTTGCGCGTGCCCGTCACGTTCGCAGAAAAATAATCCTCGCGCGTGCCCCAGATCCCGGCCTTCGCCGCCGTGTGAACGACGGCTTCCGCGCCCCGGCAGGCCTCGCGCACGGCGGACAGTTCCGCCACGTCGCCCCGGTGCACCGTCACGCCTGCGGCCTCAAGATCCGGCTGCGGCGAACGACCGAGAATGCTCACGTCGTGCCCCCGCGCCAGAAGTCGCCGCACGACCGCCCGCCCTAGAAAACCACCGCCTCCTGTCACAAGTATCTTCATAAACCCCCATCCACAAATTACCGCGCCGACGCCCGCATTCAAACCGAAAACTCATTTTTACGAAAGGGACTGCCTCAGCCCTCGGCGGACGCGTCGGAATATATTCCCTTTTCCCCTTCCAGCCGCCCGATGATCACCGCGCCGCAGGTGTCGCTGTAAACGTTCACGCTTGTGCGGCACATGTCAAGTATGCGATCCGTAACCCATACGAGGCCAATGGCCTCCACAGGCAGCCCCACGTAGCCCAGAATCAGCGCGATGGCCACGAGGCTGGCCGAGGGTATGCCCGCGACGCCAACGCTCGTCAGCAGGGCCAGAAGCACCACCTTGAACTGCGTCACTAGACCGATCTCAAAGCCCTGAAGCACGCCGTAAAACTGCGCCACGAAGATCACGACCACGCATTCGTAGAGGGCCGTGCCGTCCATGTTCACCGTCGCGCCCAGCGGCAGGGTGAAGCTGGATATGCGGTTGGACACGCCCGCGTCCTTCTCCACGGTCTCCATCGTCACGGGCAGCGTCGCGGAGCTTGACGAGCTGGAGAATGCCGTGAGCAGCACCGGGATCATCGTCCGCAGGTGCGTGAACGGGTTGACGCGCCCCACCCTCCAGAGCAGCAGGGACAGGGTTATGAACATGTGGAAGCAGAGGCCCAGCATCACGGTGGTGAAAAACAGGGCCAGCGGCACGATCAGACCGAAGCCCGTGCGCAGGATGACGGGCAGGATCAGGCCGAAAACGCCTATCGGGGCGAAGGCGATGACCCACTGGGTGAGCTTCATCATGACTTCCTGAAGGCTGCCCCAGAGCTTGTCCTGAAAATCGCGTGTGGCCGGGGACAGCTTGCTGATGAAGAAGCCGAACAGCAGGCAGAACACGATAAGGCCCAGCAGCCGCCCGTTGTTGGACGCGGCCTCGAAGATGTTCGTCGGGATCATGCGCTGGAAAAAGTCCAGCAAATCCCCCGCGCCACGGCCTTCGATGCTGGCGACGATCTGCGCCCCGCTGCCCGCCTGCCCGACGATCTGCCGCGCGACTTCCTGCGTGACGTGGCCGGGAGCGATCACGTTCACGAAGAACAGGCCGACGAGTATGGCCATCAGGCCCGTCGTCGCGTAGTAAACCAGCACCCGCCCGCCGATGCGCCCGAAGTTGCGGTCGTCGCCGAGACTCAACATGCCGCTGATGATCGACGTGGCCACAAGGGGCACGATGATCATCTTTAGCGCCCGCATGAACAGCTCGCCGATGAAGTCACAGAAGTTGACCAGATACAGCGCGCCCGTGCTTTCCTTCATTCCGGCAAGGCTCAGAAAGCTGGCGATGCAGATGGCCAGCAGTATGGCAAAGAGCACCTGCCAGTGAAATTTCCATTTGAGAGGGTTCATGATGCGTTTCTTGGGGTGGGCGCGTGCCGGAAGTTCAGGTCTTGTCCGAGTATTTGCGGGCCAGCGTCAGGCGGTGAATCTTGGCGTTGTGGCGGACGTCCACGGGGAAGTGCCGCTCGAAAAAGAAAGTGTCGATGCCCTTTGTGGCGGGGTTTCCCTGCCCGAGGACCATCAGTTCCTCGATCAGGTCGCGCTTGGCCTTGCGCGTGAGGGGATAGCGGCCCTTTTTCGGCTCCACGGCAATGGCGGGCACTGCCTCCCCCCCGCGCCGTATGCCCAGCAGGGCCGTGCGGGCCACGTCGGGGTGCGCGTTGAACACGCCTTCGCAGCAGTCCGTGTAGAGCACGTCCGTTTCCGTCACGACGCGTTCGGCCTTGCGCCCGCAGAACCAGAGGCGGCCCTTTTCGTCGAGGCGGCCAAGGTCGCCCATGCGGTGCCAGACGCGCCCTTCGGCGTCGCGCATCTTGGCGGCGGCGGTCGCGGCGGGCAGCCGGTCGTATTCGAGCGTCACCACCGGGCCGCAGGCCGCGATCTCCCCCACCTGCCCGGTCGGCAGGCGCATGGAGCCTTCGAAAATCTCCACAGGGCCGTCGATCACGGGGATGCAGGCAAGCTCGATCTCCGGGGCCGCCCGGCCCACGCAGGAGCCCGCGCCCATTTTCTGCGCCTGTTCCGCTTCGCCCAGCAGCCCTGTGCCGGATATGCTGGCAAGCGGCAGGCCTTCGGTCGCGCCGTAGGGCGTGTGGCTTTCCGCGTTGGGCGCGATTTCCAGCATCCTGCCCACGAGCGACGCGGGCACGCTGGACCCGGCCATCAGGATCGTCCGCAGGGCGGGCAGGCGGATGTCCCGCTTCTCGCAATAGTCCGCCACGATGCGCCACAGCACGGGGCTGCCGAAGCTGTTGCTCACGCGGTTCTGGATCAGCGCCGCGACGAGTTTTTCCGGGTCGGCCCTTGCGGGGCGGGAGGGGTCGAGGTCCGGGATGACGCTCGTCATGCCCAGCGCGGGGTTGAAAAGGGCGAACACGGGCAGCATGGGCATGTTGATCTCGCCCGGCTCGAAATGATACAGCTTGTCCAGCAGGCGGAACTGGGCCTCGAACATGCCGTGCAGGTAGCGCACGCCCTTGGGCGCACCCGTGGAGCCGCTTGTGAAGAGAATCGCCGCCAGATCGTCCGGCGCGGTGCGGGCCATGTCGTAGGCCTCGCGGGTGCGGTTCAGGTCGATGTTGCGCCAGAAGCCGGTCCCATCGACGCGCAGGCGACTTGTCACGCTGGAGAAGCTGCCCCGGAAGATGCGCGAAAGCCTGTGCGCGAGCGGTATGCCCACGAGCGCTTCGGGCTGCGTGCGCTTCACGCAGGCGAGGAAGGATTTCAGGCCCATGCCGGGGTCTATCACCACGGGCACGGCCCCGACCTTGAGCAGCGCGAAGGTGCACACGATCAGTTCCAGCCCCTGCCGCACCATGAGCAGCGCGCGCGTGCCCCTTTCGATGCCTTCCGCCTCCATGAGCCGGGCGCAGGCGTCCACGTCGGAGTCCAACTGCGCGAACGTGCGCTCGCGGTAGAGTATCCGCCCGTCCTGCATGCCAAGGGGGACGCGAATGGCCGCCATGTGCGGATTGTCAGCCGCCCGCATGGGCAGAAAACGGGCTACGTTGGCGTAAAGTTCCTGCACGCACCAAGTCAGTAACAGCTAACCGTGCATGAATAAACCCATTTCCCACGCGCGAGGGCCTCTTATATCGCCTCTTCGCGGCGAGACCGCGTCTCCCTATGCGAGTTTGCGCGCCTTGTCGCGCCGACGCAGGAAGGCCGCGCCGAGAACGAGCACGCCAAGCCCGCAGGCCGTTTCGGCGGGTTCCGGCACGCCGCTGGTCTGACCGATCGTGAGGTTGTCCCCGAGGGTGGTGTAGGCCCACTCGTTGATGGTCAAGGACAAGTCGTTGTGCCAAGTGATGTTGGCCCAGCCGTACTGGGTCCCGCTGCCGTAGGTGAAGGTGAAGGCCACGTAGGCCGGAGTCTCACGCGTGAAGTTCTTGAAGTCCATGGTGCTGAACTCAGCAACCTCGCTCTCAACCGCATAATATGTGTCACCAAACGAGCCCATGGCCATGCTGCTGATTTGCGTCCCGAACGAGGCGTTTGTCACATAGTGAGTCGAGCCGTTCACCGTCTGGTTCGCAAATGTAAAATCTGTCAGCACAAGAGCGGGATGGCCGAGAACTTCCGAGGAATATGGATCGATGGTAACATTAAGAGTACCCACACCATCATTATAGTATGCATGGGTAAATCCCACCACGCTACCAGAAGCGCCTCCGTCCAGATGCCAGAAAGTGTGTTCCACATCCCCAACAACCAGCGGGGTCTGGGCGGAAGAGGTCCACGAATACGAATTGTCGTAGTAAACGACGTCTGCGGACACCGTTGCCGAAAAGGCCGCGATGGCGAAAAAGCTAATCAGAAGGGACTTGATGTGGGATATTTTGCTCATGGAATTACAGGAGTCAGGTGTAGTGTTTGTTGCCCGTTATCATCAAAAGTCACCGCAAGGCATTTGTCAAGCTAGACATTCCAATCACCGTATCAACCTGCCATCCAGTTACTTGAGCTATCGATAGATCCACGGCCAGAGCATCAGGGATAATGACGTATCGTTCAGCGCGCACGTGACGACATGATGTCGGAAGGACGCAGACGTGGTTCTGCGCGGGCAGAACACTAACGAGCGCAAATCCACACAAGCGTGCCTTCGGGCACGGCGTCGAACAGCTCGATCATGTCCGTGTTCAGCAGCGTCACGCAGCCCGCGCTCGTGCCCTCGCCGATGCGGTCCTCGAATACCGTGCCGTGAAAATAGATGTAGCGGTTGTAACTATCCACACCCGGCCCGGCGTTTTTGCCCTGTTCGAGGCCCCGCAGGCGCAGGATGCGCGTGGTGACGTGAGCTTTTTCCGGCGCTTCGCCCGCCGATTTCAGTTCCCGCCATGTGCGGCCTATGCTCTCCCGGCCCACGAACACGGTGTCGAGCGGCACGCCAACGCCGATTTTTTCGCAGATCACATGCAGGCCCGTGGGCGTGCCGCCGGAATTCTCCACACAGGAGGGCGGATTTTTTCCCGTGGAGACTTTGAAAACGCGCACAAGCAGGCCATCTTTCCAGTGTTCCAGTTTTTGCTGGCCAAGGCGGACTATCAGTACATCCTGTGAAAGCCTTGTACCCACGGCCTTGCAGGCCGCAATCAACGCATCAAACTCTGAAGAATATGGCATACCGCATAGGCATACTCGGTGCGACCGGCGCTGTCGGTCAAGAACTGATCAGCCTGCTGATTGACCGCAAGTTTCCTTGCGAGATCGTTCCGCTCGCTTCCTCGCGTTCTGCGGGCAAGACGATTGGCTGCGCGGGAAAGTCTTGGACGGTCAAGGAGGCCGGGCCGGACTCGTTCAAGGGGCTGGACTTCGCCATCTTCAGCGCGGGAGCGTCCGTTTCCCGCGACATGGCCCCGATGGCCGTGAAGTCGGGCTGTCTTGTCATAGACAACAGCTCGTATTTCCGCATGGACCCGAACGTGCCGCTGGTGATCCCGGAGATCAACGGCGAGGCCGCGCTGGGGAACAAGGGCATTATAGCG
>JBAZHO010000085.1:0-7421 GCA_041652375.1 Opitutales bacterium
GAGGCTGTCCAGATGGTTGATCCGGTCCTTGATCGTGTCGAGGCTCTCGGCGACGCTGCCGCACATCGTGACGCTGTCCTTGGTGAGGGTGTTGTTGTGCGCGATGATCTGCTCGGTTTCGTGCGCTGCGTTTTTGCACTTGAGCGCAAGGGCGCGCACTTCGTCCGCCACGACGGCGAATCCGGCTCCGGCTTCGCCCGCGCGGGCCGCTTCGACGGCGGCATTGAGCGCCAGAATGTTCGTCTGGAAAGCGATTTCGTCGATCGCGCGGATGATCTTGCCGATCTGGGTGGACGCGGTGTTCATCTGGTCGATCGTGCTGGACATGGCCTGCATCTTCTGCGTGCCCTCCTCGGTCGCCTGCATGACGTCGGCGGAGATCTCCGTCGCTTCGCGCACGGCGTCGTTGTTGCGCGATGCCATGCTGGAGATTTCTTCCACGGTGGAACTGCTCTCTTCCAGCGAGGCCGCCTGCTCCGAGGCCATTGTGGCCTGTTCTTCGGAGGATTCCGTGAGCGAGGCGGAGGATGCGGACAGTTTCTGCGAGAGGCCGAAAAGTTGTATGACAGCTTCGCCAAGGCGTTTTGCCACGGTGGCTCCTATCCAGAGGCCCAGACCGATTGCCGCCGCGAAGATGAACACCACGAGCCATAGCTGGACTTTCATCCAGAAGCCGCCTTCGGCTACCTTGTCCTGCATGGCGTTTGTGATGCGGTCCGTAAACATGCGGAAGCTGCTGGCGCTCTTGCCGTTGGCTTCAGCGAGGCTGTCGTTGATGACCTTGCTCTCCGCGAGGGACTGGTTGTAGGCCGAGGCCGCGTTGACCGTCTGGGCGATGATGCCGTTCTTCGCGCTGGCCTGTTCGATGATCGCGCCCAGTTGCGCGTCGATGGCGGCGGCTTTCTGGGTCTCGCCGATGGAGCCGAGCGTGGCCACGATGGAGTCTTTATCGTCGCGCAGGCTTGCGACCAGCGCGCCACCCCCGCTCTTGAGCGCGTCCACGCTTTGACGGGTGCATTTGAACGAGGCGTCCTGCACTAGGAATAGCAGTTTGTAGAGCGATTCCTTGATCGAGGTGGTGCTCTGCTGCAGGGCGGATACCTTGCCCAGTGCGGTGTTGGAATCGGCCTGTGTCTGTATGAGAGTGCCCAGCGACGAGCTAAGGTCCTTTGTGACCTGCTGGAGGTAGTTTGAAAGGTTGTTGGCACCGTCGAAAACGGTGTTGTCCGCCAGTTCGAGCAGTTTGCCGTCCAGTTCGGCCAGTGTGGTCTCCAGTTCCTTCACGGACTGGGGAGACGGAACTGCCTGCTTCACGATGCCGTTCTTGCCCGTGAGCAGTTCTTCCGCCTGAGCCTTGAGCGTGTCCATGGCGGCGACCTCGAAGGGACCGGCCACGTTCTCGGGTATCTTGCCGAAGGATTCGCCGATCTGGTCCAGAATCTTTGAAATGTTGTCCGCGTTGTCGCTGCCGGGCGCGCGCATGTACTTGTCCACGGCCACTTCCAGTTCCAGCACGCTGCCGCGAAGCTGGAGGATGAGCACGGTGTCGTCTAGCGTGGAGTTTGCGGTGCTGCTCAGATCGGTGAGGGTGGTCCTCGTGGAGGAGTCCGTCTTGTCCGAAATTTCCTTCTGGTGCCTTGTGGCTTCGGCGATGGTCTGGTCGCGCACCGTGTTCACGCTTTCGCCCACCAGAACGGATAGCTTTTCCGCCTGATCGAGGAAGGCCGCCATGTTTGAGTTCAGCGATTCCCGCGTGGTCAGGTAGTTGGTCTTTGCCTTGTACAGGTTCGCCAGATTGCTTTCCAGCGCCTTGTCGATGCTCTGCCGGGTGGCAGCGTCGAGCTTGTTGATCTCCTGCGCCGGAACCAGCCCCCGGATCTGCTCCGGGCTGTTCGCCGACAATATGGCGTTGGCTATGTCCGAGACGGCGTTCTGCGCCTGAAGGGAGTTCAGTTCTGATTCGACGTTTGTCTTCAGTTCCGAACTTGATGACCGCAGGTTGTTATTGAGCAACCTGATAGCATACGCGCTGATCGTTCCAAGCATCAGAGAGAGGAACGCGGCAAAAATGAAACCCGCCAACAGGCGTTGACGAATATTGAGATCTCGCATCTAGGGCTTGATGCTGAATGTTAATGGACTGTTTGCGCGGGACCCTTCCAAAGAGCCATGCCGGGTGAACGGCAGCGCGTTATTCGAGTTCTGATCACAAGGAGCATTGGCAGACAGGGAGCTTCTGCCATAGCGCGGAATCGGGGTAGAGTCTGATCTGGAACCTCGAGCATGGAAATGGATATGCGCAGGCGACGCAAGACCTGCCGCAGGCAATCCGCTCTGCAAGCGCGTCGGGCGCGCTATTTGTAGCGCAGCGGCACGACGACGCGGACCTTGACGGGCGTGTCTCCGCGCTTGCCGGGCTGGAATTCCCAACCGCGAATGCAGCGGAGCGATATGTCGTTGAAACTGTCGTTGGAGCTCTGGACGATACGTGGTTTTACAACACGGCCTTTTTCGTCGATTATAAAGCCGACTTGTACGGATGCCTTCAAGCCGTGCAGTTCTGGCGGGATCGAAGGAGCGGCCTGCTTGACGGGCTTGGGCGGGGTGTCCAAGTCGCGCATGTCGGATGATTCCGCGATCTCTTCATCACTGAAGGCGGAATCAGCCTGTAGTCTGGCGGCGCCAAGACCCAGCAGCGCGAAAATGAAGATAAACCGAAAGGAAGTAAGGTAGCGCATAACTTGCGTCTCTTGGGGGTATGAGACTTTGAGTTATTTCCTGTTTCGGCAGGAAACAATGATACATTAAGAGCGGGTTACGTTTGACGCAATCAAGGAGTGCATTGTCAGAACGCGTATTTGGCGTCCAAGTCGCATTATTCCCTGCGGCGTCGTCAAAATTGGGGGCAAGATCGGATACTAGACGGGCATTCGGGCGCATGGCAAGCCGCGAGAGAATGTAAACTGCGCCTTTACGCCTGATTTACATAATTGTGAAAACCCGGCGCAAGCTATCTCTTTTGGCTCGCGTCAGAAATGTTACGCGCATTGCCTGAGCGCATGAAGATTCTCCCCGCCCGCGAACGATTCATCGAACTTGCCGCACAGGGTAATCTTATCCCCGTGTACTGCGACCTGATGGCCGATCTGGAGACTCCGGTATCCGTGTACGCGAAGCTGCATGCGGCCTCCGGTTCCGCCTTCATGCTGGAGAGCATCGAAGGGGGCACGGTTCTGAACCGTTACTCCTTCATCGGCTGCCAGCCCCGCAAGACGATAGAATGCCGCATCGGGGGGCTGACCACCGTCAGCAACCGCATCGGGGAGACGGAGACTTTTCCCACGCCCGCAGATCCGCTCGAAGTCATCGAAAAAGAGATGGCCGGATGCCGCATGGTGCAACTGCCGGACATGCCGCGCTTTGTCGGCGGCGCGGTGGGCTTCATTTCCTACGAGTACATAAGCTGCATCGAGCCTTCCGTGCCGCGCCCGGCAAGCGACCCGGAGCAGATGCCCGTTTTGCACTTCATGATCGCGGACACGCTGGTGATCTTCGACCGCGTGCGTCAGACCCTGCGCCTACTGATCAATGCAGAGGTCTCCGGCGACTCCTGTCCCGACACCGCCTACGACCGCGCCTGCGAGGGGCTTGAGCGCCTCGTGACCCTGCTCAGAGCGCCGCGCAAGGTCGTCCCCGCGCCCGTGGTGGAAGTCGAAGCGCCCGCTCTGTTGCCCAGCAACATGCGTAAGGAGCAGTTCGAGGCGATGGTCGAGAACGTGAAGGAGTACATCCGCGCGGGCGACGTCATACAGGTCGTCGGTTCCCAGCGCTTCGAGCGCAGCTTCGACCACTCGCCGCTGGACCTTTACCGCGCCCTGCGCCTCGTGAATCCGTCCCCGTACATGTTTCTCTACGATCCGGGTCCGTTCGCTCTTGTGGGGGCCTCGCCGGAGGTACACGTGCGCCTTGCGGACGGGGTCGCCGCGATGCGCCCAATCGCCGGGACAAGGCCCCGCGACGCCGATATCGAAAAGGACCTCGCGCTGGAGAGGGACTTGCTGGCCGACGAGAAGGAGAAAGCCGAGCATCTGATGCTTGTGGATCTGGCCCGCAACGATCTGGGCCGCGTCTGCAAGCCCGGCAGCATCACAGTGCCGGAGTTCATGGTGGTGGAACGGTACAGCCACGTCATGCACATCGTCAGTCAGGTGGAAGGGCGCATAGGCGAGGGGCAGAACGCATGCGACCTGATGCGCGCCACATTTCCCGCGGGCACGGTTTCCGGCGCGCCCAAGATCAGGGCCATGCAGATCATTGCCGAGCAGGAAAAGGAGCAGCGCGGCCCATACGCCGGAGCCGTTACCTACTTTAGCTACGACGGCAATCTGGACTCCTGCATCGCCATCCGCACGGCCCTCATAAAAGACGGCAGGATCTTCGTGCAGTCGGGAGCCGGGCTTGTGGCGGACTCCGTGCCCAGCAGCGAATATACGGAAAGCCTCAACAAGGCGGGGGCCATGTTCAAGGCCGTCGTCATGGCGGAGAGCATCACCTCGATCTAATACTTCGCGGGTCGCAGGTATTTCATATCCGGCATGGAATAAACCATGCCGTCTGCGCCACTGTTAAGTATATGCAAATTTCAAGACGTGCATCGTCGTGAAATTTGCCCGAATTTTGGACCAAGCTCATGGTCCGACGGTGAATAACGCTGTAACGATTATGTTTGATGACTCTATTTTAATGTTGTCTAACAGCTTGATCGGCGATACGAATAAGTTGGCTGAATATCGCAGGTCAAGTGCTCGCGGGGATGCTGATGCCACGCGGGCGCGTGCATCGGTCCCGCCGGTCAAATTCCCAGACTGACTTCTCCTGCAACCAGAAAACGCTTGTACGACTACTCACATTCCGCTTCGCCCGACAAGCAAGGGCACGACTCCTATTTCCATCCCGAAAAAAATGCCATAAAGCTATACCTGCAGGAGATCGGGCAGATATCTTTGCTCACTCCGAAACAGGAAGTGGAACTGGCGGGACGGATTCGCAAGGGGGATGCCGATGCTTGCAAGGCGATGGTTCTGGCCAATCTTCGCCTTGTGGTGAAGATAGCGCATGATTATGCGAATTTCGGCCTGCCGCTTTGCGACCTTATCAGCGAGGGAAACATCGGCCTGATGAAGGCCGTGGAACGCTTCGACCCCGAAAAGGGCGGCAAGCTGTCCACCTACGCCGCTTGGTGGATCAAGCAGTCCATCAAACGCGCCCTTGCCAACCAGTCCAAGACGATACGCCTGCCCGTTCACATGGTTGACAAGATAGCCCGCATGAGGCGCATGTCCATGGCGCTTGCCGAGGAACTGGGCCGGGAGCCTTCGGACGAAGAGCTTGCGCACGGACTTGGCATCCCGGTCAGCAAGGTGGCGCACATCAAGAGCGTTTCCGTCCGCCCCACGAGTTTGGACGCCCCCATCGGGGACGAGGACGGCTCGTCATTCGGCGAAATGGTGGGCGACGAGAGTGGGTTCACGCCCTTTGAACTGCTTCGGGACAAGGCGTTGCGCAACGAACTGACCAGCATGCTTTCGCAGCTTGAGCCAAGGGAGGCGGAGATCATACGCCTGCGCTTCGGTCTGGACGGCAACCCTGAGCGAACGCTTGAAGACGTGGGCGCGATTTTCAACATCACGCGCGAACGCGTGCGCCAGCTCCAGAATCTGGCCCTGAACAAGATGCGCCGCATATTCCGGGACCGCGAACAGCAGCGCAGTCAGGAAGAGATCGCCAAGGACCGGGCCAGCAAGGGCAGGCGCGATGTGATGCGGGAGTTTATCCGCAAGAACATGGCCAAGCGCCGCGAAGCTTGATTGCGGCTCAAGGAAATCCCATAGTCCCGCATGGCCTTTAAGAACGGGACGGATGCTGCCGATATAGGCGCTGCAAGCACGTACGCGTCCCAAGAGTAAACATGAAGGTAACAGCCTTTTATCTGGCAAACAAAGTGGAAGAAGCAGCCCGAAGCTACTTCTCCAATTCCTTTGTGTTCTCAAGCCGCACCATCGACGTGGAGCGGAGCGTGGACTTCCGTCTGGGGCGGGCCTCGCTGCAGTTCTTCGTGCATGTGGACGAGCAGGACCGCATCCCGATGGGCGGGATGGTGTTCGCGTCCGTGCAGGAAAAGGACAACAAGGCCGCCTTCCAGTGCCGCTACCATATTCTGCCCTCCGGCGAGTCAAAGGAGTTTTTCCTGATGATGGGGGCGGACAGCGAGCAGTACGTCCATTACAGCAATCTGGCGCAGATTCTGCGAAAGCATTGGGAGAAAAAGATCGACGCCTATCTGCCCAAGGGCGAAGAGGTTCCGGTGATGTCCGACCAACCGCAGAGCGTGGAGGACGAATACGACAGCCTCAGCCCGGAGGAGATCGAGGCCATAACCGGAGTGCGGCCCGAACCCAAGGCTGCGGCCCCTGCTGCGGTCGCGTCAAAAGAGCCGACTTCCGTGCATGAGCAGGCCAGCGAGGACGAGATTCAGCGCCTGATGGGCATGATGATGGGCGGCGGGGCGCAGGAGCCGCCTTCCGGCCCGACGTTCAGCATGGACGAGATCGAGGCCCTCACCCGCGAGGCGCAACAGAAGGATGCCGGGCGCGGCAGAAAGTCCGACGCGGACGACAAGCCTGCGACCGAAGAGTCCGACATCATGAGCGCCGAGGATATCTGGAAGCAGATATCGGGGGGCTAGGAATGCGGACGATGCGCCTGCAAGGCGCGGAAGCCCGCCGCGTGCCGTTGCGGCAGATGCTTCTTCCCGGGCTTTGTTCTTGTGCAATTCGGTTCAAGCGCGGCCTTGTCAGAAGTGTTACGCTGCTTGTAATCTCCACATGGTTCTTGTTCGTCCGATCGCTACGCTCCTGAAAACGCCCCTTTTGTCTGTGAGCCACAGTTCGTCAGCATTTTCACGCCAAACCTCATCCATCGCACCGTGGATCGAGAGCCATTGCACTTTCGCCTGCCGTCTGGATGCGGCGGGCAACGTGCTGGAGCTGGGCTGTGCGCTGGCGACGCTGCTGGGCTTCGATCTGGGCGCGGGGCAGCCCAAGGGCCTTGTGTTCGCGGAATTCGCGGCGGCTCCAGAACAGCGGGAGCTTGTGACGCGCGTCTTTCTGCCCGGCCATCGCGCGGAGGCTCCCGGCTTTCTCGAACTGATCTTGCGCGCGCCGGACGGGTGGCAGGGTCCGCGCGTGCGCTGGGTGCTGGAGCCTATGGATACCGACGACGGCAGGCCCGGCTACATAGCCAGAGGCTGGTCGGAGCAGGACTGGCCCGCGATGCTTTCCCAAGCCTTGTATCTTGGCCGCGTCGTGGAGCTTACTGCCGAGGCCGCGGCCATCATCGACAACCGGGGCTTCATCGAATAC
>JBAZHO010000086.1:0-7387 GCA_041652375.1 Opitutales bacterium
CTATATAACAAATGCCAAAAGAAACCCCAAATAGAGGAACCGCAGATAAACGCTGATTTTCGAGAGACAAAAGAACATAAGTTTTTATCTCTTAATAATCTGCGTAAATCCCTGCTTATCTGCGGATAAAAATTCTGGGTTCTATTTCGGTTTTCTTTTGGAAATCGCTATAAATGTCTATTTTGATTCCGGGTCACTCCCCGTCCTGAGTTATGCGCGTCAGCAGCTCGTCTATGGCCTTCATTGTCGTCTCTCTGGCGCCTTTCTGGGCGGCGAACCACGCGGTCGCTTTTTCGGACATTTTCGCGCGCAGGTCCGCGTCGGAGGCGAGCTTCAGCAGCAGTTCCATCGCGTTGCTCTCGTCCGTGGCCCGCAGCGAGGCCCCCGCGTCGCACAGGCCGCGCGTAATGTCGCGGAAGTTGCCCATGCCCGGCCCCATGACGGAGGGCACGCCCAGCGCGGCTGCTTCGATGGGGCTTTGGCCTTCCCTGTGCGGGGGCAGGCTCTTGCCGATCAGGGCGAAGTCCGCCGCCTGAGTCAGAAGGCGCAGTTCTCCGGTGGTGTCTGCCAGATGGACCAGCGTGCCTTCTGCGGGCCTGCCTTTCCTGCTGCGCCAGTGCCATTTGAGGGTCGATGCGTCCAGCAGGCGTGCGACTTCGTCGCGGCGTTCGGCGTGCCGAGGCACTAGCAGCAGACACAGGTCCGTGCCGTGGCCCCGCGCCTCGCGCAGGACGTTCAGCAGGAACGCCTCCTCGCCGGGCCATGTGCTCGACCCCAGCATGACGAGCGAAGAGTCGTGGATGCCGGGGAATAGTTGTTCGCGCAGTTCGCGGCGCTCTCGCGCGTTCAGGCGCGGCTCCACCGGCGCGTCGCACTTGAGCTGGCCCGCATAGCGCACGTTTTTCAGGCCCAGCAGGCCGAAGCGTTTCGCGTCCTGTTCGTTGCCGGCGAGGATCAGGGATATCTTGTCGAAGAGGAGGTTCCGCGCCGGGATCATGAAGCGGCGGTAACGCTTCCACGAGTGGTCGCTCAGGCGGGCGTTGACCAGCAGCACGGGCACATCGTGCAGCTTTGCCTGATGGAGGTGCTCCGGCCACAACTCGCCCTCCATCAGCAGGCAGAGGTCCGGCCTGATGCGTCGCCACGCGGCGGCGCTGAAGGGCTGGAAGTCTATTGGAAAGGGGCGGATGTCCAGACATGTGGCCTTGAGCTTCTGCAGGGCCAGCGCGTAGGCGGTGCTCGTGGTGACGGTGAGGACAACCTGCGTGTCCAGCCGTTTGCAGAGGCTTTCCACGATGGGGATGATGGCCTGCAGCTCGCCCACGGACACGGCGTGTATCCATACGCGATGCCTGCCCGGTAGCGCCGGGCCTAGGTATTTGCCCAGTCCGAAGCGTCCGCGCATCATGGCCATGTAGCCGCCGCGTCGTATCATCCGGCCCAGATAGCGGGGCAGGGCGACGATCAGCATGGGGAGGAAAAGCAGTCTGTATATCAGGATCATGGCTGGAAATGCGAACAATGCGGGCGGGCGCGTGTCTTATGTCTGCTTGGGCCAGCTTGTTCAGGGCACTGTTACCGATACATGCTCTATCCGCTCTTGGGCCGCACTTCAAGGAACTTGCCTCTTGGGGCTGGCAGCCTTCTTGACTATCAGTATCAGTCCCGTTTTCCTCCTTTAACAATGATTGCCAGCAAAGCGCGTTTTTTCGCCGCATTCACGGCCTTGTCCTTAATCGCCCTTTCACAGTCCTTCGCGGCTGCGGAAACCGAAACCAAGGCCCTTTGGCCGCAGGACGTTTCCGACCTCGCGCCGGACCCCTCCGTCGTCTGGGGCGTGTTGCCCAACGGCGTGCGCTACGCCATCATGCCGCACGCGGAGCCGCCGGGCCGCGCCAGCATGCGCCTTTACGTGAACGCGGGTTCGCTCATGGAGACGGACGGGCAGCGGGGCATCGCGCACTTTCTGGAACACATGGCCTTCAACGGGACCACGCATCACGAGCCGGGTTCGATGGTGGAGTATTTCCAGCGCCTCGGCATGGGCTTCGGCAACGACACCAACGCCCACACCTCGTGGAATGAAACGGTGTATCTGCTGGAACTGCCCGCAGTGACGGACGCCATGATGGACGACTCCATGCAGATGCTGCGCGACTACGCGCACGGCATGCTGTTCCTCCAGAGCGAGGTGGACCGCGAGCGCGGCGTGATCCTCGCCGAGAAGCGGGACCGAGACACCGTGCAGTACCGCATGTTCGTGGACGGGCTGAAATTCTCCCTGCCGGACGCGCTCATGCCGGAACGCTTCCCGATAGGGCAGGAGGCCGACATTTCCGCCTTCGACAGCGCCGCCTTCCACGCCTTCTACGACAAATGGTACACGCCGGACCGGATGGTGGTCGTAGTGGCGGGCGACATGGAGCCGGGCCGGGCCAAAGCCTACATCGAAAAATACTTTTCAGACCTGCCGCCCGTCGCGGACGCGCAGGCCGACCCCGACATGGGCAGCATCCTGCCGCGCGGAACGGTGGCCAGAATCCTGCGCGAGCCGGAAGCCCCGGCGGTGGATATAGGCATTTCAAACATACGGCAGCTCGCCGTCGTGCCGGACGGCAGCGCCGAACGCGCCGCCGCCATGGCCCGTTCTCTGGCCAACGCCATGATCGAGCGCCGTCTGGAAATACTGGCCAAGCTGGACGGCGCTCCGTTTGTCGGAGGCTCCGCATACACTTTTCACTGGATGGACTTCGTGGACTGCTCGGAGATCGACCTGACCTGCCCGCCGGAACGCTGGAAGGACGCGCTGGCCGTGGCCGAGCAGCAGATTCGCAAGGCGCTGGAATTCGGCTTCACGCAGGCCGAACTGGACGAGGCCAAGGCCAACATGCTCAATTCCTACGAACAGGCCGTGAAGAAGGCCCCCACGCGCAAGAGCGCGAGGCTGGCCGAAGCGATTTGCAGGAGCATTTCCGATCACGAGGTGTTCACAAGCCCGGAGCAGGACCTCGAACTGGCATCCGCCGTTCTGGAGAACATCGGCGCGGGCGACGTCCTAGGCGCGCTCCGGGAGGCGTGGAGCGGCGACACGCGCATAATCTACGTCAGCGGCAAGCTGCCTGAGGATGCCGGCGACGAGGCCGCCCTTGACGCCTACAAGGCGGGCGCTGCCGTGGCCGTGGAGCCGCCGGAACAGGTGGAAGCCGCGTCGTTTGCATACACGGAGTTCGGCGAGCCGGGCAAGGTTGTCTCTTTCAGCAAGGTGGAGGACATGGGCATCACGCAGTTGGTCCTGTCCAACAACGTATGCCTCAACCTCAAGCCGACGGACTTCGAGAAGAACGTCGTGCGCGTGGCCGTGCGCTTCGGTTCCGGCGTGTTGGAGGCTCCCGGGGACAAACCGGGCCTGCCCATGCTGGCCAACCTGACCTTCATAGGAGGCGGTCTCACGAAGCACAGCGCGGACGATCTGGCGCGGATTTTCGCGGGCCGCAACGTGGGCGTGAATTTCTCCGTCCAGTCGGACTCTTTCGTGCTTTCCGGCGCGACCAGCACGCGGGACTTGCAGGACGAACTGGACCTATTGACGGCCTACGTCGTGGCTCCGGGCTACCGGGACGAGGCTCTGCGTCAGGCGCGCAAGACCATACCGCAGATATACATGCAGGTGCTGCATACCCCGGAGGGCGTGTTGCAGAACGAAGCCGCCAAATTCCTCGCCAACGGGGACGATCGCATGGGCTATCCTAAACAGGAGGACTTGGAGGAGCGCAACCTCGACGGACTGCGCGAATGGCTGTCCGGTCCCCTGTCCCACGGGCGTATGGAGGTCTCCATCGTGGGCGACTTCAAGGAAGAGGACGCCGTGACCTTGGTGGCCCGCACCTTCGGCGCCCTTCCGGCCAGAGACACTGTCAAACCGGAATTCGTCGAACAGCGCGTCATGAGCATGCCCGCCGCGCAGACCAAGGCTTTCGATTACGAGACGGAGCTGCCCAAGGCTGTTTCGATGTTCGTATGGCCGACCGAGGACATCTGGGACATCTCCCGCACGCGCAGATTCTCCGTCCTCTCGGACATCGTCACGGACCGCCTCCGCGTGGAACTGCGCGAGAAGCTGGGCGAGGCTTACAGCCCCTATGCGTTCAACGCGCCGAGCGACACTTTCAAGGGATACGGCTACTTGGCCTGCATTTCCACCGTCGCGCCGGACAAGCTGGGGCAGGTGGCGGATCTGGTGCGTCAGGTGGGCGCGGACATCGCCGCCGACGGCGTCACGCAGGACGAGCTTGACCGCGCCCTCAAGCCCATGTTCGAGCAAGTCACCGAATGGCGTCGCAACAACAATTACTGGCTCGGCAACGTGCTGGCCAGTTCACAGGAATTTCCCGCCCGCATCGAATGGGCGCGCAGCATGGTGGGCGATTTGCGCTCCATCAGCACCGCGCAGATCGACGAGCTTGCGAAGACATACCTTCAGCCGGACCGGGCCATCGACGTAAGGGTGTTCCCGGCCACCGCCCCGGCGGCTGCGACCGGGCCTGCGCAACCTGTCGCCGAACCTGCCGCAGCGCCCGCTGAAGAGCCGATGCCGGAACCTGCCGCAGCGCCCGCTGAAGAGCCGATGCCGGAACCTGCCGCAGCGCCCGCTCAAGCCGATGTCGGGCCAGTTGCAGTTCCGGTCGAACCCGCCCCGGAGCCTGAGGGCAGATAGGGCGCTTGCGCCGCGCCGCCTGTGGAAAATTTCATACTGAACACAAGTTCATGCTTGATTTGATCCGCAGTCATCGTTTGCATGGTGGCATGTCGAAAAATGAACATGCGATAGTGGCGATGGAGCGGGCCGCCCTTGCCCGCTGGTGCAGTGGAGACCCTTCCGGTTTTCTGGAGATTTCCGCCCCGGACGTGGTGTATTTCGATCCGTTCGCTCAGGCACGCGTGGACGGGCTGGACGCGCTCACGGCGTTGTACGAAAGCTTCCGCGGACAGGGTTCCACGGGAAGTTTCGAACTGCTCAACCCGCTGGTGCAGGAATGCGGGGATGCCGCCGTGCTGACGTTCAACTACGTCAGTCTTTCGGACGGCAAACAGTCCCGGTGGAACTGCACGGAAGTTTATCGGCGCGCGGCAGACTCGTGGCGTATCATACAGACGCACTGGTCCATGACGGGCATCGGATGCGCGTGAGTTATAGTGGTTTCGATCAACATCTGGACATTCCCCCATAGCGCCAAAGGCGCGACATGAGATAGCCCGGGGTAGAGCGAAGCAAACCCCGGGTAAACTGCTTTATTGAGGGGCGGCGGCTTCAGCCTTGTCCTGCTCGTCGTGAATTTCCCTTGCGCGTTCGACGGTCTTGGCGCGCAACGGGGCCTGATCCGTCCCGGTCTTGCTGCGCAGATAATTGCCCACGCACGCGACGTCCTCGTTGTTCATGTCGATGAACAGGTAAGGACCGTCGGGTCCGTGGCGGTGATGCTTGGAAAACAGGATTGCGTCGGCCAGTTGCAGCGGGTCGCCCGAGACGGAGGGTTCGTTCATCAGGGGTTTGAAAACCGGCAGGTTGCCCTGTTCGGGCGTGCCGTGGCAGAGGCGGCAGCTAGTGTTGTAAAGGCTCTCTCCGCGCGCGATTTCTTCCTGTGATACCAGCGGGAAAATGGACACGGGGGGACTCTTCCCGCAGCCGGCGGCGAGCGCCAGCGGCGGCAGGGACAGAAGCAGAATCAAGCGTTTCGCTCTCACCTTGCAGTGATATTACAGCTTCTCAATCGGCAATGAAGCTCATTGTGTAACGCCCGATGAAAAACCTTTTTCGGTCTTGGCCGCAATGGCTCCCGTCAGGTCTGCTTGCGGCGTTTTCTCTCGTCCAGAAAACTCAACAGGACGTATGTGCCCACGCCCACGACCATTGCGCTGTCCGCCACGTTGAAGGTGGGCCAGCGGTAGAAGCCGAGCTGAAAATCCAGAAAGTCTATGACGTGGCCGATGCGGATGCGGTCTATGAGGTTTCCGATTATGCCGCCGCATATAAGCCCGAACACGAGCTGCATGGGCAGGCGGTTCAGTTCGAGATGCCTGCGCATGAAGAAGACCGCAGCTATCGCCGCCACGCCCAGCAGCGCCAGCAGCGCGCCGAAGCCCGTGAGCATGCCCCACGCGGCCCCGGTGTTCGTGCTGTACACAAGGGAGAAGAAGCCGGGGATCACCTCGATGCCCCCGTAAGGCGGGTAGGCTCCCGGTTCCAGCCCGGATACGGACGCGACCCAGTGCTTGCTGGCCTGATCCGCAGCCACGACCAGAATCAGAACGTAGAAAAGGATGCGGTAATTCAGTATTCTGCGCATGGGGTTCGGGGGCGATTATTCGTCCGCTTCGTCCCCGGCGAACGCGCTCACATCGTCGGATGAATCCAGAAAGGTGGTGGTCCGCTGGTTGCGGCGGCGGTTCAGACGTTCAAACTGGGCCTGCCCGTCAACGGAGAAGCGGGTGAAGGGCACTGCTTCGAGCCGTTCCGGCGCGATTTCCTTGTTGGTGATTTCGCAGATGCCGTAAGTGCCTTCGTGGATTCGTTCGATGGCGGCGTCGATCTCGATGAGGGCTTCCTGTTCGGTCGCCACCAGCGAAAGGGCGAAGTCGTGGTCGAAGGAGTCGTCGTCGTCGTTCTGCGGGGGCAGGGTGGAGTTGATGGCTCCTCCAAGCAAGTCCGTGGCGCGGCCCCGCTGGTTGATCTTGCCCATCACCTTGTCGCGCAGGGCGGCGAGCATGTCGTAATACTTCCTGAACTGGGCCGGGACTTCCCTTGTGTTCGCCGGCTCGGGGCTTCGGATCGGGGACGGAGAACTGAAACCAAGGATGTCCGCGAGCGTTGCCGCGCCGAGAATCCGCTGCTGCGGCTGGACGGGCAGCATCACGCTTGCGCTGCTGACGGAGGTCTTGCCGCGCGCGGCCTCGATCTTCTGCGCCTTCTCGCGGGCTTCCTCGCGCCGGTTTTTCAAAACTTCGTGCACGTCGTCCATCGTGAACGTCGCCACGATGGCCTTCTTGACGGGCGTGCGTGCTGACGCGCCGGAGCCGATGCCCTTGGCAATGGCCTTGATCGCGTCCGATTCGTCGTTGGCCACGGTCTGCGCGTCTGAAGCGTGTTCCTCGACCTTGGGGCTGGCCTTGGAAGCATCCGCCTTCTTCCTGCCCTTGCCTTTGGCCGGAGCCGGGGCGGGAACGGGGGTCGGAACGGGGGCCGGGGCGGGGGCCTTTGCCTTGGCCTTCGCCTTGGCCGGGGCTTTTACCGGCGGTTTGGCGGTTGCTGCGGGTTCCTTGGCAGGGGCGGGAGCCTTTGCCTTGGCCGGGGCGGTTGCTGCAGGTTCCTTGGCAGGGGCGGGGGCCTTCG
>JBAZHO010000087.1:0-7367 GCA_041652375.1 Opitutales bacterium
TGGTGGAGGACATCGTCATGCAAGCGAACCTGCTGGCGGGCGAACCCTTTTCGATCGATACTCCGATAACTTCGCTTTCAGGCGGGCAGTCGCGCGCCTTGATGATTGCCGATACGGCGTTTCTGAGTCTTTCGCCTGTGGTGCTGATCGACGAAATTGAGAATGCGGGAATTGATCGGAAAAAGGCACTGAGTCTTCTCGTGCGCAGGGAAAAGATCGTCATCATGGCCACCCATGATCCGATTCTGGCGCTGATGGCGCAGCAGAGGCTTGTGATCAAGAACGGCGGTATTCAGAAGATCATCCGCACCAGCGAAAAAGAAAAACAGAACCTCGTCGCACTGGAGGCGCTGGACAGTAAAATCTCCTCCTTGCGCAACGCACTTAGGTCCGGCGAGCTTCTGAACGGGGATATCTGAGGGTTAGCGCGGTTGCCCAAAATCGGCCAATTTGAAGCCGTGGGCGAACGCATGCCTCGCGGACGGCTCGGAGAGCCGTCCCTACCCCAAGAAGCGTCAGCCAATTCCAATACGCCACTTAAGTCGTTGACGCTCAATCTATTGGTAGGGACGCCTCTCCGAGGCGTCCGGGGAGCGTGCATACGTCGCTTGTCCCGTTTACTTGCCAGATTAGGTTTCTATTTCGGGATACTTTTGGCAATCGCTATAGCATAAGATTCCCCCCGCCATGCCCATCGCATTTTGCTCACGGCTCCAATGGCTGTGTGTGGCGCGGTCCTGACTTCTCCAAGGCTCTCCATCAGTCATTGCAACCGCAATTGCCGCCACCAGCGCCGCAGCCGCCACCGCAACCGTGGTTGCACTTGGAAAGGGCGATTGCCACCAGTTCCAGAAAACTCTTCCCGTTTAGTGAGGCTCCGCCGATCAGGCCGCCGTCGATGTCAGGCTGATCGAGAAGTTCGGAGGCGTTCTCCGGCTTCATGGAGCCGCCGTAAAGTATGCGTATGCCGCTTCCGGGGATGCCAAACTGCTTAATGAGCAGAATGCGGATCAACGCATGGACATCCTGAGCCATCGCCGCAGAGGCGACCTTGCCCGTGCCGATAGCCCATACCGGTTCGTAGGCGATGATAATATTGTCGGCATCGTCCTCGGTCATCCCCTTGAGAGCCTCGACCGTCTGACGCGTGACGACTTCCAGTATCTTGCCCGCTTCGCGCTCGGCGAGGGTTTCGCCTACGCATATGATGGGCATCAGGCCCGCCTTGAGCGCCACGCGCGCCTTCTGGTTGATGAATTCGTCCGTCTCGCCAAAATACTGGCGGCGCTCGCTGTGGCCGAGGATTACGGACTTGCAGCCGACTTCGACGAGCATCGGAGCTGAGATTTCGCCTGTATAGGCTCCGTCGGTCTTCACGTAAACGTTCTGGGCACCGAGAATGACGTTGGACCCATTGAGAGACGCGGCTGCGCTTTCAAGGGCGGTGAACGGCGGGTAAACCGCGACGTCAACCTTGGTTTCCTTGCCGCAGCCGGCGACGATCTCGGCCACAAGGCTCTTCGCCTCCGTGCTCGTCTTGTTCATCTTCCAGTTGCCAGCGATGAGAATCTTGTTCTTGGCCATACGGTAAACGATTATCTGTTAATGGTTGGGGATGCGCATCGGATTGCGTATCATAGAAACAAAAAGCGCCGGATTGTGCATGCAAAAATGGCTTTATGCGAAAACGGTGAACAAACCGCTGAGAGCGTTCATTGTGTCGCATAAAATTGACTATATGTAAATAGCATTTGTCACGTGGCACATCACCTGCTTGCTATTGGCAGTTCTGCGATCACATAGGCATCATTCCATGCATGATATCCACACCATGAAACATTCTAGAATATGCACCGTGATGAGTCTTTCCCTCGCGCTGCTTATCGGCGGTGTCAGTTCAGTGGCATCAGCCGACGCTGATTCTGTGCAAGCTTTGGAAAGCAGCTATGATTGCCTGATTGAGTTGCGCAAGACACAGTCCGACGAAAAAACTGCATGGGCCAGCGAAAAAGAGGTCCTGCAGGACCGCATCGGACTGCTCGAAACCGAATCCGACAGGCTAAAAAAACGGATCGACGACGCCGAGAACAAGCGGAAGACCATGCGTGCCGAAATCGACGCCCTGCTATCCAATAAGGATGCCGCAGACGCCTCCATGAATGCCATTACGGCCATTCTTCCGAAGTACGAGTCGCGGGCGAAGATGCTCGTCAAACGCCTGCCGCCGCCTCTGGTGCAGGAACTCACACCGTTTCTTTCCAGACTGTCTGCTGATGGAGAATCCACGACGCTTGGCGTTACGCAGAGGCTGCAAACCTTGCTCGGCATCCTGTCGTGCATCGACAAGTTCAATCAGGACGTGACGGTGGCAAAAGAGATACGCGATGTGGGCGACGGCGTCGAAAGGGAGCTGTGCACCCTCTACCTCGGCCTTGGAATGGCATATTTCGTGGACAAGGGCGGCACTTGTGCAGGCATGGGACGTCCCGGTCCGGACGGCTGGGTCTGGACGCGCGACGATTCGCTGGCCCCGGAGATGGTTCAAATGCTCTCGATGTACGACAACGCTGCCGAAGCCCGGTTTGTCGATGTGAAGGTGGAGGTTCGATAGGTCATGCGGAGAACAGCCATTTACATTCTAGTCATCACGACACTGGCGGCAGGAATCGCATCCGCAGACGTGGTTGATAACCTTGTAGCAAAGGTATCCGCCGACATCGACGCTGCCTCTCGCGGACTTGCGACGCAAAGGGAGATCATCACTTCAGAAAAACTGCCTCTGGCGCAGACACTCCGGCATATGCAGCAGGACGTAGTCGCCTTGCGCGAAAAGGCCGAACGCGCCGAAACGGAAGCGGACGACATTGTGGACACGAAAGCCAAGCTGTCCGCCGAGCTGGGGAAGGAAACAAGCGATCTCGAATACCAGACTTCAATCCTCGGCGAATACGTGCGCAGCCTTCGTGATGCTTTCAACCCAGCCGAAAGGCAGCTTTACGCGAATAGACTTGATTCCTTTCTGGCGGAGATTGAAACAGCATCGGGAGCTGACTCTGCGAAACCGGAAGAACTGGCGGGCATTCTCGAAACCGGATTCACGCGCGCAGAAAACTTGCCCGGCGGAAACCGTTTCGAGGGCCGAGCGGTTCTTGAAAATGGAACGGTTGCAAAAGGGCGTTTCATTCTTGTCGGTCCCGTGGCGTATTTTGTGACTGCGGACGGTTACGAGGCTGGAATTGTGACCGACGATAAGGGAGAGCTCCCCGCGTTGACATCCACCGGGGAGGATTCGATCCTCGCGGTAAGCACCGTTGCCAAAGACGGCTCCGGGGTCCTGCCGCTTGACGTGACTCTGGGCGGGGCGACTGCCATCCGTTCGACGCGCGACTCGTTCCTCGCCCACATCAGGAAGGGCGGCATCTGGATCTATCCAATCTGCGCTTTCGCGCTCGCGGCCTTCCTGATGGCCATTGCCAAGGCAACTACGCTTTTCTCGATCAAACAGACGCCGCCGGTCGCAGTCGCGCGGTGTGTGGAACTGCTCAAGAGCGAAGGTCCGCAGGCAGCCCTTCATTATCTGGCCGACCTTCCCGGAGCTGGGGCGGAAATGCTCAAAAACGGCATTCGCAGCGTCAGACAGGAACGCGAGAACGTGGAGGACGGCATGAACGAAATCATCCTCGAACTGCAGCCGAAGCTTGAACGTCTCCTGCCCTTTATCTCACTCACGGCGGCGGTTTCCCCGCTTCTTGGCCTTCTGGGCACCGTGACGGGAATGATCAATACCTTCAATCTCATCACAGTTTTCGGCACTGGGGACGCAAGGGGACTATCCTCGGGCATATCCGAGGCGCTGATCACCACGGAGTACGGTCTGATCGTGGCGATCCCGGCGTTGGTCCTGCACGCGATCCTCTCCCGTTATGTGCATGGGATACTCGCCCGGATGGAAACACAGGCGCTCGCCTTCGTGAACGCAACGGAGGATCTACGCTCGTGAATCCAGCAGACACAGGTATTATCGAACGAATACTTTCCATCTGGATCGGTGGCGGCCCACTGATGATACCGCTGGCACTGCTGGCGCTTGCGCTGTACTACGCTCTGGCCGAGCTTTTCTTATTTTTCAGCCGCTATGACTTCGCCCATGCCGATCCTGATCGTTGGCGGCACATCCTTTCATACCCACAGGATGCGGGTGACGACATCTTGGAGAGAGTGGTGCGCTACGCACGCGTCGGTGCGCATAACACTGCCGGGGTGCGCGGTCTCATCGCCGAGATCGAGGCTCTGTACATAGGTGGAGCGAATCGTCGCATCGCCTTTGCCGCCGTGCTGACGGGTGCGGCGCCCCTCACGGGACTGCTGGGCACGGTGCTCGGCATGCTCGGTACCTTTGACGGGCTGGCGCAGCAGGCAGCCGGCGTCCCCGCCACCGGACTTGTGGCAGCCGGTATTTCACAAGCGCTGATCACCACGCAGACGGGGCTTGTGATAGCGATTCCCGCGTCGATTCTACTCAACCGCATCCGTCGCAAGCGCGATGCGATGGCAACGTTTTTCCTGCATCTTCAAATGGAAACACTGGCGGTTCTCTGCAGGGGCGCGGCAGTGGACCAGAAGAAGGCTTCATGAAACAGCGATTTTCCCGCAAGGTCACGGCAGGAGATGAAATCAACATGTCGCCCCTGATCGACATGGTGTTCATCCTGCTGATTTTTTTCATCGTCTCCACGACCTTCGTCGAGGAAAGCGGCGTCACCGTGGACAAGCCCGAGGCCGTTTCGGCGAGCCAACTGGAAAAGAAAAGCATCATCCTAGCGATCACGTCGCAGGGAAAGGTGATGTATGGAGGCCGCGACATTGGGACAGCCGGGGTGCGCGGCACCGTGCGCCGTATCCTGCGCAAGACAAAGATGCCTGTCATCATTCAGGCGGACAAAACGGTGCCCACCGAACTGCTCGTGCATGTGCTGGACGAGGTGAAAATGGGCGGGGCCGAGCGGGTTAGTATCGCCACTGAAGTGGAATGAAAACAGCGATTGGAAACAAGGAGCTTGCCGGTATCGAACCCGTCTTTGCAAAGGGCAGGTTGGGGATTCTCGCGTACGCCGCAATGCTCGTCGCCGCGATCTTCGTATTTCTGCCTTTCACCCTGTATCTCGGAACCTACGGGGAAAAGAAATACATCGTCCGCGAAGTCAGTGTGGCGCAATTGCCACCACAGACACCGCCTGCACCGCCACAGCAGCAGGAGCCTTCGCCGCAGCCCAGTGTCGAGCCGCATATGCCTTCCGCAGAGTCCGCCGCCCCGCGCCTGAATCTCACGCAGATGGATATGAACATCACCACCGGGATTGGGGATGCGATAGCCGGGGCTTTTCCCGGTAACGGCTTTGGAATGAGTGGTGGAGATAGTGCGGCTGAACTGTCCATATTCGAACTCAGCGAGCTGGACCGAATCCCGCGTCTTCTACGCGGAGCAAAGCCCGTCTATCCGCACAAGATGCTGCAGGAGCGCGTCTGCGGCTTTGTGCGCCTGCGCGTGATGATCGACACCGAAGGCCGCGTCAGCGTCCGCGAGGTGATGGAGGCCACCAATTCAGAATTTGAACAAGCCGCTGTGGAGGCCGCTACAAAGCTGATTTACGAGGTTCCAACACGGGACGGCAAACCGGTGAATACGCAATTCGCTATGCCCATGCGCTTCAACATCGACTGATATTTCCCATCAAGAAAAGCCTTATGATGAACAAGTTTCTGAAATACATTCTCCTCATTCCGGTCATCCTTTCCGCCGTTCCATTCCTCAGCGCGGAGACGGTGGAACCTGTCAAAACACATGCCGCGCTTTCTCCAGACGCCGGGGCACTCCGTGACTACTGGACAAACCCGGCTTTCGTCCGCTCCTTCATGGGCAGTTATGGGGTGGATGCGGAAATCTCACCGCGCATTTCCCCGTCCGAACAGGCTTTGTTTTCCGAAATTGTCCCTCTCATGGCCGAGAAACCGCATGAGGCAATCTCACGCCTGAGGAAAAATATCATTCCGGATTCCAGCGCAGCAATGGAATACACAATCGGGAACCTGCACTTTCAGGAGGGAGAGCTTGACGAGGCGGTAACAGCGTATGTGGAGGCACTGGTCAAATTTCCGAACTTCTACCGGGCGCACAAAAATCTGGCCATTGTGTTGATTCGCAAAGACGACACAAACGGTGCCCTGCCTCATATTTTAAAGGCCCTTGAACTCAAGCCGGGAGACGGCACGCTCTACGGATTGCTCGGCCTTTGCCGTCTGCGCGAAGGAAGGACCGGCACTGCTCTGGCCGCTTACGATCAGGCCTTGCTGCTTGATCCGGACGGGCGGGACTGGCAACGCGGACGACTGAGCTGCCTGATGAAGTTGGAGCGTTACTCCGAAGCGGCGCAGATGCTGGATGGAATGATAGCGAGTGAACCCGGCAGGTCCGAATACTGGCTCTGGCAGGCAAATGCCTACGTGGGTGAAAACGAAGCTGCAAAGGCCATGCGCAATCTGGAAATCGTTAAGGACATGGGGCAGGCAAGCGGTCAGAGCCTGATGCTGCTCGCCGACTTGTATCTGAACACTGGTCTGTTGGATGCGGCTTTGGAAAATTACACAGAAGCAATGGAGAGAGGACCCGTGATGCCGGGACGAATTCTCCATGCCGCAGACGCACTTCTGCAAGGTGGCGACTGCAAAAAGGCAGAACACCTAGTGAGCAATCTTGAAAAGCTGAAACTAGCATCGCCGGACTGCTTGATGCTCATGCTTGTAGATGCGAAAATCAAACTGGCCAATGGTGATGCAATCGCCGCGCAAAAACTGCTCGAAGACCTCGTTGACAGGGATCCCATGAATGGTCGTGCCCACCTGCTGCTCGGGAACCTATATACAAAGAAAGGACAGACCGATCTGGCCGCGATGGAATACGGCTATGCCGCCAAGGATGACCATACACGATTGCAGGCACTTCTGGAAAATTCCCGCCTATGCGTGAACCAGAGGGACTATGCGGGGGCCGAAAAACTGCTAGAGGATTATTTGGCACTCAACGAACGCGCTGACGTGGCGGACTATCTGGCGCAGGTAAAACAAGCAGCGTCCGTGCGGAACCTGTAGGCGGACAAAGCCAAGCATATGCTCCAGCAAGGACCATATGTAAGTCGGTATGCCTCAAGCTCATTCATCGCATTGTCCGGTTCGACAGACTGTGAAACACGCGGCAACTATAGCGATTGCCAAAAGTTTCCCAAAATAGAAACCTAATCTGGCAAGGAAACGGGACAACCGACGTATGCACACGCCGCAGACGCCTCGGGGAGGCACGCGTTCGTGAGACC
>JBAZHO010000088.1:0-7343 GCA_041652375.1 Opitutales bacterium
GCCGCGCTTGCAGCGCTCCAGAATGTATTTTTAAAATCGTTTACCCGGGGTTTGCTTCGCTCTACCCCGGGCTATCTCATGTCGCGCCGTTGGCGCTATGGGGGAATGTCCAGATGTTGATCGAAACCACTATAATCTGTGAGAATCTGTGTAATCTGTGGATAATCCCTTTGTTCCGTGTCGTCCGCGATTCCAGATCAGCGGGGTCCGGCCTTGCGGGCCAGTTCGGAGGCGAAGTAGCTCAGTATGATGTCCGCCCCTGCGCGCTTGATGGACAGCAGGGACTCGTCTCGCGCGCGCTCGTAATCGAGCCAGCCTAGCTGCGCCGCGGCCACGATCTGCGAATATTCGCCGGACACTTGGTACGCCGCCACGGGCAGGTCGGACTCTTCCCTCGCCATGCGGATTATGTCCAGATACGGCCCGGCGGGCTTCACCATCAGGATGTCCGCGCCCTCCTCCTCGTCGAGGGCCAGTTCCCGCCGCGCGGCGCGGGCGTTGGCCGGGTCGAGCTGGTAAGTGTCCTTGCCCAGAAGCTTGGTTCCGGCGGCCTTCGAACTGCCCACCGCGTCGCGGAACGGCCCGTAGTATGCACTGGCGAACTTCGCGCTGTACGCAAGTATGCCCGTTCCCTGATGCCCGGTCTTGTCCAGCGCGGCGCGAATGGCTCCGATGCGCCCGTCCATCATATCGCTTGGCGCGACGAAATCCACGCCCGCCTCTGCGTGCAGGACGGCCATGCGGCACAGAATCTCCACCGTGGCGTCGTTGTCCACGTCCGCCCCGTCGGCAGTCAGCACCCCGTCGTGCCCGTGGCTGGTGTACGGGTCCAGCGCGATGTCCGCAAATATCAGCAGGCCCGGCACCGCCGCCTTCACCGCCCTGACGGCGCGTAGCACAAGCGTGTCCCGGTTCAGGGCCTCGGCCCCCCGCGCGTCCTTCAGGGCAGGGTCCAGCTTCGGGAACAGCGCGACCCCGCAAAGGCCCAGCGCGTGCAACTCCCGGCACTCCGCCGCGAGCTGCGCAAGCGTCAGCCTGCTCTGCCCGGGCATGGAGGCGATCGGCTCGGACGGCCCGTCCCCGTCGATGACGAACAAAGGCTGCACAAGGTCGCGCACGGTCACGCGGTTCTCGCGCACAAGAGCGCGGATTTCGGCGCTGCGGCGCAGCCGCCGGGGGCGGATTGGAAGGTCCATGTTGCCTTCCTGCATATACCCGTGCGACGGTTTTTACAAGTCAGCTCGCCAAGCCCCCCGCATGCTTGCATTTGTCGAATGTTTAACTACCTTTTTTTGATGCATCAGACCAAAGGCTTATTCACAGAGCCGGACGGCACGTTGAGCATGAGGGCGCTTACCGCGCCGCTCAAGGACCACATGCTGGCGCTGGACTCCTTTATGGAAGCCGAAATCGGGCAGTTTGAACCCGAACTGCGGGAACTGGTGCGCTACACCTTCGCGCACAGCGGCAAGCGCCTGCGCCCCATCCTGACATTTTTCGGCGGCTGGACCGGCGGCCCGCCCGACGCGGGGCTGGTCAAATGCGCCGCGATAGTGGAAATGGTGCACTTGGCCACTCTGGTTCACGACGACATACTGGACGGGGCCACGCTGCGCCACAACGCCCCGACGAGCGTCGCCGCCAACGGGGCGCACGTCGCCGTGCTGCTGGGCGACGCCCTCTTTTCCGAAGCCCTGCGCCTTGCCGCCGGATACGACACCACGGAAGTCTGCCGCGTGGTGGCGCAGGCCACGCGCCGCGTCTGCGCGGGCGAAGTGGGCCAGACCTTTCAGCGCGGCAACGACCGCCTGAACCTCGCAACCTACTACCGCGTCATAGAACTGAAGACGGCGGAACTATTCCGCGCGGCCTGCTATCTGGGGGCCTTGATAGGCGGCCACGGGCAGGCCTTTGCGGACGCTGCGGACAATTACGGCCTGCATCTTGGGACGGCGTACCAGATTTTCGACGACGTGGCGGACCTTCTCGGAGACGAAAACGCCATCGGCAAAACCCTCGGCACGGACCTCGCCAGCGGCAAGTTCACCCTGCCCCTGCTGCTGCTCATGCAGGGACTGGGGGAACGGGAACGCGCGGAGCTGAAAACGGAGATTCCCCGCATGGACACGTCGCGCATATTCGCCCTGCTGGCCGGAGGGGACGTGATTTCAAAGGTGAAGACCGCCTTCAACGACGAAGTCAAGGCCGCCACGGACGCCATCGAGCCGTATGCGGAACTGCCGCCCGTCGAGCCGCTTCGCGTGCTGGCTTCGTACGTGGGCGCGATGGTCGCGCGCATCGCCTGAGCGCGGGCGACTGCCCGGCGAGGATGACACAAGGATACATGAACGTAACGAAAAAATGCGTGACTGACAGGCGTCCTGCTTCAATAATGCATATCATTCCGCGCGAGCAGAGTTAAGCTACTGGAATTCCAAACAAGGCAAGCCATGAACACTCTCACAAACAGCATTCGTTCCCATTCCAAGTCTATAGCATTCGCCATTCTCTGTCTTTTCTCGGCATCGAGCGCCCCCGCGCAAACCCCAGCCGACGACTACCCTTGGGCAGACGTGACAGGCTCGGTGTCCAACTGGCACACTTCATCTTGGTACGGGGTTTTTTACGGAGACTCCGCCAACGGCGACTGGATATGGCACGACTTCCACGGCTGGCAGTATGTGTACTCCGCGAGCACAATTTCGGATGTTTTTCTGTGGGATGACGCCAGCGTGTCGTGGTGGTACATAGCCCCGACTTACTACCCCTTCGTCTATAGCTACGGAACCGAGCAGTGGTATTGCTACACGGGCGGAACCACGCCGGAGCGCGGGTTCTGGGACTATTCACGCGATGCCCTAGTCGCCGAAAACCGACTGGCCACGCTCGGCAGCGGGACCAATCCCTACGCCAACGAGGAAGTCACCGAAGCCACATTGGACATGGGCGGCACATACAGCCTTTTTGACGACTTCTTTATGGCCTCCTGGCCACCGCTCACGGTCGTCCCGGACATCCGCGTGGGCGACGCGACATCGGACAACCACCTGACGATCCAGAACGGCTCCACCGTGGAGTGCGCGAACCTGTACATCGGCGAGGCAACCACTGAATATAACTTCGTTTACGTGACCGGGCACGGAACCACCGTTACATGCGACGGCGTCCTTGAAGCGGGAATCGGCGAGACGGGCAACGGCATAAGCATCACAGACGGGGCGCTGGTCAAGACCGACAGCCTTAGCCTGTCAGGAACGCTCGTCGTGGGCATCGGGTCCGGCTTCCTCGCCCTGCCCGGAGATCAGACAAGTGCGCTCCAGACGATGGTGGACGATCAGAAGTTCATGATCATTTTCGAGGGCGACGGAAACCATACGATGGAGATTCGGACCGACGTCAACCTGACCTACTACTCCGACATCGAGGAGGAAGAGGCGTTCGCAGCCACGGGTTATCACGCTCTGAACGGCTTCACCGTGGTTTCCAGCGGGGAGGAAATGCCCAACGTATTCTGGGCGGAGGCAACGGACGAGAACGCGGACTGGTGGTACGTATCCCCTTGGTACGGCAACTTCTACACCGATGTTTCCTACGGGAACAAGATCTGGCACTCGCAGCACGGCTGGCAGTACATACACGAAGGCAGCACGCCGGACGACGTTAACCTCTGGGACGACGGCACGCAGAGCGAATGGTACACGTCCAAGGATGACTACCCGGAGTTATACAACTACAGCACCGGAAGGTTTTACGAATACCTGCGCGGAACCAGCCCCGATCGCGTGTTCTGGGACTACACCGCGGAGGCCGAAGTCTCCGAGGCCGATATCGCGCTTTCAGTCGATCAATAGGCGCATGCTGCGGCGCGGCTGCGCAACGGTAATGGAACCTCACATATCCTGCGAGGCAGTTTCGCGCGGGCTGTGCGCGACCAAAATGGCCGACAAATAAGGCGAGGCAGCCAGCGTTGCGCGAATGCGGCATGCATTATATCCATTCCATATGCATGCATGGAACCATTTCTGATGCTATGTTTCATTGAATAACGCACGGTTGTGCTGAAAAGGAGTATTTGACAGGTGTTCGACAAGCAAAAGTTCCAGTCTTATCAGGAGTTTGCGGATAGCTTCCGCATCGAAATCCCGGACAGGTTCAACTTCGCGTTTGATGTGATCGACGTCAAAGCCAGCAAGACGCCGAACCAGAAGGCCATGCTCCACGTGGACAACCACGGCGTGCGCCGCGACTACGACTTCGCCTTCTTCGCAAACGAGTCCGCCCGGCTGGCCCACGGGTTGAAACGCATGGGCATAGGCCGCCGGGACAAGGTGATGCTCATCCTGTACCGCAGCGTGGAGTTCTGGGTGGCGACGCTGGCCCTGCATAGGCTCGGCGCGATAGCCGTCCCCTCGTCCTTCATGCTGACCGGGGGCGACATCGCGGAGCGCGTGAACTTCGCCGACGTGAAATGCCTCATCGTGGAACACAGCCTGACCGCGCGCGTCGATCAGGTGCGCAGCGAATGCCCGACCTTGCGGATGCTCATCGACGTGGGCGAGGGCGCCCAGCCCCTGCCCGGATGGCTGCCGTTCGCGGAACTGTGCGAAAACGAGTCCCCGGTCTTCCACCGTCACAAGAACAGCCCCGGCGGCGACGACCCGCTTCTGATCTTCTTCTCCTCCGGCACGACGGGCCTGCCCAAGATGGTGGAGCACAGCCACACATACCCGCTGAGTCACTATGTGACGGGGGCCTACTGGCACGACCTTGGGCCGGGGGACATACACCTGACCGTGTCCGACACGGGCTGGGGCAAGTCCATGTGGGGCAAGTTCTACGGCCAGTGGATGGCCGACGCGGTGGTGTTCGTGTACGACTTCCGCGACAAGTTCATGCCGCGCAACCTGCTGCGCGTCATAGCGGAGCACAAGGTCACGACCCTCTGCGCCCCGCCGACGGTGTACCGCTTTCTGGTCATGGAGGACTTCTCCGCCTACGACCTTTCGCGCCTTCGCCACTGCACCACCGCAGGGGAACCGCTCAACGAATCCATTTCCAACATCTGGCAGAAAAAGCTGGGTATGCCCATCTACGAAGGCTTCGGACAGACGGAGACCACCCTGCTCATAGCGACCTTCCCTTTCATGAAGGTGAAGCCCGGTTCGCTGGGCAGAGCCGTCCCCGGCTGGAACATCAGCCTGCTGGACTATGACGACAAGGTCTGCCAGCCCGGAGAGGAAGGAGAGATCTGCGTGGACATTTCCAAGGGTCTCCCGACCGGGCTGTTCAGCGGCTACGTGAAGGACCCCGACAAGACGGCTGAAGCCTGCCGCGGCGGTTTTTATCACACCGGGGACAAGGCCATAATGGACGAAGAGGGCTACTACACCTTTCTGGGGCGCGTGGACGACCTTATAAAGAGCGCGGGCTACCGCATAGGGCCGTTTGAGGTGGAAAGCGCACTGGTGTCCCACGATGCGGTGCTGGAGGCCGCAGTGACAAGCGTGCCGGACGACGTGCGCGGACAGGCCGTGAAGGCCACCGTGGTTCTCGCGCCCGGCTGGACGCCCTCAGACGACCTGACAAGGGAGCTGCAGAAACACGTCAAGCACTGCACCGCCCCGTATAAATATCCGCGCACGATCGAATACGTGGACGAACTGCCCAAGACAGTGAGCGGAAAGATAAAGCGCGCCGAGATACGCGCAAAAGACCTTCAGCGCCGGACGACCCCGGACGCGGCCTAGGCCTGACCCCGCCGCCGCCTTGCGGGCGATTCCTGCCGACGCGTTGATCAAACGACCCAGCGTCCTTGAGGCATAATGGGCGCGCGCTTCATCAGACCGGACGATAACGACCCGGTTACAAACACGTTACGAAATGCGTAAATTTCATCGTCGATCAGCGCGACAACCGTATTGCGTGCTTGAAAACGATCCCTGATGCTATAATGATCATTATCATCCCCCATCGTCGGCTCGATTTATTCATAAGTAAATCATGCTGGCGTCCTAATGGCCCCACGCTGCTGAAACTGTCTTAACACTCACAAGAACAAACTGTTAGAGAACATGGACAACGATATTCAATCTCCCGAAACGGATGGTTCGTCATCCGGCCCCGCCATGGATAAACTTCTGGAAAGCGTCAACGCATGGACGCTTAAGATGCCCAATAGCGACGAGCGCGAACCCGGCACTCTGGAAGAAGTTGACGAGACAATCGCCGCCCTTGAGGAACTCAGGGACGCGGAACCCGCGCAGGCCGAGGCCGAGTTCGCCGCGAACGTGCAGGAACGCCTCAACTACGCCACGCACAAGAAGTTCACCGGCTTCTGGCTGATGCTGATCGTCGTGGGCGTTTTCTGGTGCTGGATGCTCAAGGAGAACGTGGCCGACATCGGATTCACCTACACGCTGGAACAGGCGCAGAAGGATATCTCCACAAACATGGACTATTACCAGAAGCAGCTCACTGACAGAACCGCTCTGCCCGAAGCCGATCCGAACCGCGCCAACGGCATCAGGATTTATACCAAGCTTCTGGAAGAGACGAAGGCCGATGCCGAGAACCCCGAAGACTACCGCTCCAGCAAAGTCTGGCGCACGCGCAGAAGCGGCATGTCCGGGATGATTTTCGACCTCATCATGCTCGGCTTCGTAGGGCTGTATGTATGGACATCGTTCATACCGCAGTTCGTGGTTGACCGCCGCAGAAAGGAAGCCGCCGTGGCCAACGCCAGCCGCAAGATCATAAGCCGGGTTCTCTTCGGATTGCTGACAATGTTCTTCAGCATGGACTGGTTCTACACCGTGCGCACCCATTGGTCCGACGGCAGCAAGAGCGATGACACCGGCATCAACCCCATGCTAATAGTCATGATTTTCGTCTGCCTCGTCGTAGTGTTCTTCATGGTCATGATCATGATCTACGCCCTGCCGATCATCGCGTTGATCAACCTCGTGCGCAACCGCAAGTATCTGCTCAAGGGCAAGGCGCTGGAAGTGTTCAGCTTCATGGACCGCCAGCCCATATTCGCCAAGATGGGCCTGTAACGGGCAGTCTCAGGCATTCATTTCTTACACCGCAAAACCCCCGCTCCGCATAGGCTCGGGGGTTTTGCATGTACGATATAGCGATTGCCAAAAGTTTCCCAAAATAGAAACCTAATCTGACGATGAATCGGGGCAACCGACGTATGCACACACACCGGACGGCTCGGAGAGGCGTCCATACCTAAGATTATGCATATCAATACGATAGCCGTCTTAAAGGGGTTCCTCGCTGTTTGGTGTGGAATAGGGAACTGAAGGCCCTCGCAAAAAAAGTGATGGAAAGTATGA
>JBAZHO010000089.1:0-7290 GCA_041652375.1 Opitutales bacterium
CTACGCGTTGCTGGTCAATAACTTACGTCAAATATATGGTCTATTTATGCAAGATGGCCGAATTAGTGAGAATGAAGGCGCGCGATGGCGCGAGTTGTTCGAGGTGGCCTAACGTCTATTGTATCAAATACTTTAGAATAGTTGGTTTTCATATGCCCTCCAATGGAGTTTGTGTTTACGAGCTTGAATATTGTTCAAGCCTAAAGTTATTGATGAACAAATCGTACTGTCAAAATCTCGTCAAACAAGTCGTCGCCATCAAAATCTAGATGATGTTCGCACGCCATCATCATTCCAGATATTGGATCCTTATAGTTTCCAGTAAAGATTATTTCACCTGAACTTGTTTGCCAGTTACCTTGACATATTATTGCTGAATTTGCGCTATATATGGTCAGGGTCGCGTTTCTATTATCACGAAAATCATAGCACATGTGTATTCTATTTGCCACATTGGCTATGTACCTTCCATGCGGTAATTTTTGTTTAGGCTGACAACCCAAAATCATGAAAGACAGTAGTATAAAAGCAATCGATGATGATGGCATTCTCATTACTGTTAGTGTATTTGGAGACCTGCGCTCGTCAATGAACGCCTACTATCAGTTCACGTGTAAACTGCTTGATTTGACTTTCTGATACAATGTTTTTTGCATCATTTAGTTGACATATATGCAACACGCGTTTAGGTTGCCTGCATGTCAACCGACGATTTCCAATATGTCAAGATCCCTGAAGGCCTAAAGCACATCTTCGGGACGCCGGATGCGGGGACGCACATATACCGGCGGGATGGGCCGCAGGAAGAATCCTCGGCATGGTTTGACGCGCTTTGCGAAGTCGTTGGTCCTACGGTTTCGCCCGGCGGGGCCGGTATGTATTGCCCCGTGTCCCGTGCCGCCGTGCATAAGCGCGTTAAAGAGGGCAAGCTGACCATGTTCCTCTTCCATGTCACGCATCGGCGGACAACCCTTTTCGGGCAGAACAAGATACTGCGCGAGACGCCATACGGATACATCCCCGTTTCCGAACTTCAGGCATGGCGCAAGGAGCTTGAGGAACGCGCTGTAAAGCAGGGGAACATCACCGTCGAGGACCTTGCGGGGAGCCGCCCGGATTGGGAGGGGGACTTTCTCTCATGGAAGAACAAGAACGAGCGCCTGAGCCTCGTGGATGAGCTGATAGGCGTCGATGGTGATGGCGGCCTTGCGGAAGCGATCAAGAATGCCATCGTCGCCAAACTGCGCGGGCGCGGAAACAACAAAGGCGGAGGCCCGCTTTCGCCGCGCATCGGGGGGCCTCTCGTATAAGCCATGCCTGCCGATAATGTCAGTTATTGGTTCTTCCTCACAAGTTGGGGATGACCCATGCCCGAACTCGCACATGGCCGAAAGTGGCGGAGAGAGAGGGATTTGAACCCCCGGTACCCTTGCGGGCACACCTGATTTCGAGTCAGGCGCATTCGGCCACTCTGCCATCTCTCCCCTTTGAAAGTCCGGCACATTAGTTGATTGCCGCAAGGCAGGTCAAGCCTTGCGGGGGTAATCTGCCGGGCATTGTCTGTTTCAGTCGCGGGGTGGGTGGAGGCTTTGTCCGCTTATGCTGTTTTCCATAAGATAACCGAAATCATACCCAGAATTTTTATCCGCAGATAAGCAGGGATAACGAAGGGATTGGGAAATCAAAACGTCTTCTTTTTCAATAATCTGCGTAAATCCTTGCCAATCTGTGGTTCAAAAATTCTTCTTCGCGTTTCTTCCTATCCGTGTAATCCGTGCAATCTGCGGATAAATTCTTCGTCTGCTTGTTTCGGCGGACTTTTGAATGACGCTTATGTTTGGGGCGGGGCCGTGGCTCCGCTTGTCGTTGTTCGGCGGCGTTTGGTGCGTCGGCTTGCGTACTTACTTTGTATGTGTCCGCTTCTTTGTTGCCAGTGTTGGCTGCTGTTCTAATCTCTTTGTCAACGTGGACATCCATCGAGCAGGCCGGGACGCGGATAAGCCTATACGCAGATATGCCTGCGTCTTTGTGATGATTTGCGCGGTGACGATGTTGCTTGTCGGCGCTTTTCAGGGCGCGTCCTCTTGGGCGGATGCGGAGGCGCGTTTGTCCTTGTCTTCGTTGCTGGCGATGTCCGTCGGCGCGTGCGCGATTGCTTTTGTTTGTCTGGTTTCCATGCGCAGGCAGGCCGGGATCGAGCGTAGTTACCGCTCCACTGTCGAGCAGTTGAGGGCGATGGCGGACAGCGTGCCGGGTGCTCTTTTCCAATGGTTCATGACTGGCGACGAGGTGCAGGGTTTCCGTTACATCAGTCCGAGGGCGAAGGAGTTGTTCGGCGTCGAGGTTGACGCGGTCATGGATGACTGGCGCAAGTTGAATATTCATCCGGGTGATGTTACGCGGTGGGCGGAGTCTTTGCGTCGGTGCAGGGCTTCTCTTGAGGACTGGTTTTTCGAGGGCCGTTTCGTCCTTTCTTCCGGCGATGTCAAGTGGTGGAGGGGCGTCGCAAAGCCGGTGCGCAAGGGGGATGACGAGGTTGTGTTCAACGGCATCATTCTCGACATCAGCGATGCCAAGGAGGCCGCCAGAGAGATTCGTGAGTCCCGTCGCAATGCGGAGCGTCTTGGCGTGGAGATTCTGCTTGTCAACCAGAGCCTCAACGAGAACAACGAGACGCTCAAGCGGCTGAACCATCAGAAGAACGAGATTCTGGGCATCGCCGCGCACGATTTGAAGAATCCGCTCGGCGGGGTGGTTGGTTTTGCAGGCGCGATCCGTCTTATCCTTGACGAGGACGAGCTTGAGTCCATGCGCGCGGACATGGTTGACATGACCGAGTCGATCGAGCAGTCCGCCCGGCACATGCTGAACATCATCAACGGTTTGCTTAATGCCGCCGCGCTTGAGGACGGCGATGCGCGTCTGGTCATGTCCCCTTGCGATGTGACGGCCATTATTCAGAGCGTGGAGTCGATGAACGAGTCCGCCGCGCGGCGCAAAAACATTTCGGTTAATGTCGAGTCCGAGCCGGGTTGCGTTGTTCACGGGGATCCTCAGCGTCTGCGGGAACTGGTGGACAACATTTTGAGCAACGCCATCAAGTATTCCAGTCCGGGCAAATCGATTTGGATGCAGGTGTTTCATTCGTCGCCTTCAAGCGTGCAGATCAGCGTCAGGGACGAGGGGCCGGGGCTTACGGACGACGACAAGAAGCGCATTTTCGGCAAGTTCCAGAAGTTGAGCGCGCGTCCGACCGGGGGGGAGACTTCGACGGGGTTGGGGCTTTCGATCGCAAAGTCGATCGTGGAGCTGCACGGCGGGCGTATATGGGCGGAGAGCGAATTCGGGCACGGGTCCACGTTCATCATAGACCTGCCCGTGAAGCCCGCCCGGGTTGAGGCGGAATAGGTTTTCCCTATCCCGGCCCTCGCGCCGTTTCCGCGTCGGTCGTGCCCTTCCCGCAGGGGCGGGCGGGGGCTTCGCGTCGTGGGCGTCGTTTCATTTTGCCTTAGATATGGCTTTCAAGCCGCGTATTAATCCTTTCAACTGTGCCCATATGAGCAAGCCCAGCGACATACCGCGCTTCTGCGCTCCCAAGGACGGCGCTGCGGACATCCTCTTCATCGCGGGGGAGCATTCCGGGGACCAGCACGCGGCGCGGCTTGTGCGCAAGCTGCTGGCGGCGGACTCCTCGCTGCGCATCGCCGCTATCGGCGGGCCGGAGATGGAACGCGCCGGAGCGCAACTGCTCTTCGACCTCACGGCGTTCAGCGTCGTGGGCTTTGTGGAAGTGCTCAAGCACATCGGCCAGTTAAGGGCGCTGATGAACAACAGCGTGGAATGGATTGCCGCGCACAGGCCGCGCTGCGTGTGCTTCGTGGATTATCCCGGCTTCAACCTGCGTCTTGCGCAGAAGCTCTTTGACCGGAACATATGCCGGAAGGCTGGGGGAGCCACGGCTTTGTTCTACTACATCAGCCCACAGATTTGGGCGTGGAAGGCCGGGCGGCGCTTCAAGATGGCCAAGCTTCTGGACGCTATGGCGGTCATCTTTCCCTTTGAGCTGGACTGCTACGCGGACACGTCGCTGCCCGTGCGCTTCGTGGGGCATCCCTTCGTGTCGGAAGGGCACAGTTCGAACATGCGCTACGACGCCCGCGGCCCCGTCGTTCTGTTGCCCGGCAGCCGGGTGCAGGCCGTGTCGCGCATCTTTCCGGCCATGCTGGCGGGCTTCGAGGAACTGCTCCGCACAAGGCCCGAGGAACGGGCGCTGGCCCTGTATCCCGACGAGGCCGTACGCGACGCTCTGGAACGGGCGCTGGTCCGGTATCCGAGTGCGGCTTCGCGGCTGGAACTGCGCGCCGCGTCCAAGGGGGCCGGGGCGAAGGCCTGTCTGATAAGCAGCGGCACGATGTCGCTCAACTGCGCTCTCGCGGCCATACCCGGCGCGGTGTGCTATCTGGCCCACCCGATGTCGTACTTGATCGGGAAGCGGCTCATCAAGGTCCCTCATCTTGGCATTGCGAACCTGCTCCTGCCGGATGCTCCGCCATATCCCGAATACATACAGTCTGCGGCTTCGCCGGGGGCCTTGGCGCGGGAGCTGTCCGACGCGATCGGCAACCCCGCGCGCGCGGAACGTTGCGCCGAGGCGGCAGCCCTTCTGCGGGGCAAGCTGGCCGAGGAGAACGCCACGGACGCCGCCGGATGGCTGCTCGAAGTGGCGGGATTCGCGCAAAGGGCGGTCTGATTTGCGCAGAGTCCGTCTCTCATATCGCACAATGCAGGATCGGGAACTGGGGACGCCGGATTTCTCAAATCGAACGGGCCTGTCTTGCGCCGCAAGGACGCCTGTATTGCGAGGGGAGGCCCTTTCCCAAAACTTTCTAAAGCTGTATTCCGGGAACGGCCAGCAGGTTGCGTCCGCCGAAGGATGATCCCATCGGGTCCGTGGACAGCCTCTTGGCCAGCCACGCTCTGGCGCGGTAAAGCCGCGTCTCCACGCCCCTCACGGAACATCCCAGCGTGTGGGCTATGTCCTTGTAGCTCTGGCTCTCGTAGTAGTAGAGCAGCAGCGTCACCTTCAGGGGGTGGGGCATCGAGGCCACGGCCCGTTCCAGAACGGCTATCTCTTCCCGCTTGGAGTTGATCTCCGCAGGGTCTTCGTCGTCCTGCATGGCGTTTGGCGAGGCGCCGCATTCCATGCATGTGGATTCATCCCAGCCGAGGCTTTCGGGATGACGGGAGCGCCAGCGGTAGTAGTTCTTGCAAAGATTGGAGGCGATTTTGAACAGCCACGAAGAAAAGCGCATCTTGCTGTCGTAGCGGGCACGGGCCTCGTAAAGACGAACGAAAGTCTCTTGAACGAGCTCCTGCGTCGCTTCTCTGTTCTGAACGTAGCGATAGACAAAACTCCCCAGCGGGGCCTGCCAGCGTTCGATCAGGGAACAAAGAGCGTCGGTATCTCCATCGGCGACACGCACCATCAGATGGGCATCGTCATCTGGTTCATGCTCCAGCATTGTTAGGGGAGGTTTTGGGGGTGTTCATCGGCTGTGAGCCGTTGCCATTGAGTAGTGCCAGATAACTCCGTGCCTGCTCAGGGGTAAGCACGCGCAGAACAAGGCTGACCAGTTCGCGGGAGGTCTGCTCGGAGCTTGCCCTCAGGGTATCGCGTTCGCGCAGCAGGTCGTATAACTCCATGAAGTCGATCATGTCGTTTCTCATGCGCTTGTCTTCAAAGACCTGATACTCGGCCTGTATTTCGGACAGATCCTTGTAAAGGGCCACGAAGCGGTCTTCGTATTTTGAATGGAGTTCCACCAGCGCCTGAAACTGTTCGCGGGAAAGGTCCAGACTGCTCCTCATCCACGCGAGCATGCCGATAAGGGAGGGCTTTTCCTCCGTGTCGAATCCGCGCCCCGTCCCGGATACGGCGTCCAGATGCGCCACGGGATTGATAAGGAGAAAGTATGACTGTGTCTGTGCGTACAGACGGGTCTCCGCCCTGTGCTCTTCCCATATGAAGGAGGACACGCTGATCAGCATGAGCGCCGTGCATGCCAGCGCAGCGGAGGCCAGCGGTCTGGAGGCGATCCAGCGCAGGATCGGAATGGAGCCTAGGAAGCCCTCGCTTTCGGAGGATTCCAGAATGGCAATGTGTCGAAGGACTTTCTGCTTGAGGCAGGGATCGGTGCTCAGCTCGACCTTCCAGTCGGCGAGACAATCTTCGACGGACTTCTGATTGTAGATTTCGTGTCGCATCGCAGTGGGAGTATTTCCCTTTCTTCGGTTAATACACCAGATAATGATGATACACTTCAGAAATATCAGGATTAATCCGTCAAGCTCGCAAAGATGTCATCCGGGCCGCGCTTGCAGCGCTCCAGAATGTATTTTTTATTTCGTTTCCCCGGGGTTTGCTTCGCTCTACCCCGGGCTATCTCATGTCGCGCCGTTGGCGCTATGGGGGAATGTCCAGATGTTGATCGAAACCACTATATAGCGATTGCCACAAGTTTATCAAAATAGAAACCTAATCCGGCAAGAACACGGGGCGACCGACGTATGCACACGCCCCGGACGCCTCGGAGAGGCGTCCCTACCAACAGATTGCGCATCAACGTCTTAGGGGTAGGGACGGCTCTCCGAGGCGTCTGGGGAGGCTCGCGTTCGTCCTGCGGCTTCAAATTGGCCGACTTTTTGCAACCGCTATAAGACGGAAATCCTTCAATGTCCTGACCGCGGGAAAGTGCGGGCAGTTCCGCGCGCGGCGCTTGGAGCCTTGAAATTATTGTCATGCGCGCGCGTGCGAGGCGGCTCCTGAAAGGCTTGCGGCATTCCTTGGACTTCGGCTTTATTGTCATGCGCGCGCGCGAGGCGGCTCGCCGCAGTTTCTTTTGTATTCGGCAGAGACATTGTTTCTTTTTTGAAGGGAGAGGACGGCCTCTGGTGTATTTGTTGACGAAGGACAAATCAAAGTCCGAAACCAAGTTCAGGCTGTTCAACAATTCATCACCATGAAATCTCTAAATATTCACTCCATAAAGCACTTGCTGGTCGGCGCGTTCGCGCTGGCGGCATTGATGACAAGCTCCGCTTTCGCTGCTGGCGAGACGATCGGGGCCAACGTGTCAAGGGTCATCAACCCGATATTTCCGATCATGCTATCCTCGACTGGCGTCTATGAAGGCTCGGTCACGGTCATGGTCGATCTGGACAACGAAGGAAAGATGATCGACTGGATGGCCGTTTCCGCCACTCGTGAGGAATTTGTGACTGCGGTTTCCA
>JBAZHO010000090.1:0-7263 GCA_041652375.1 Opitutales bacterium
TGACTGCCGGAGTCAGAAAGCCCCGCTGATCGGAATCTTGATTGTACATGTGAGAGTGTTCTTGTGCCGGTATTGGGGCTATGGAGCGTTTAAAATACGACTCCCGTCGAAATCAGGCGCGTTCCAAAACGAGCATGGCGAAATGTCCCTTGCCCGCCGTAATCGGCACCGAGGACACCGTGTATGTCTGCATCTCGGTGCTTTCTCCGGGATGCATCACGAGGTTGCGCATCTCGCGGGACGCCTTGCCGTCAAGGGCCGCGACGAGCGAGGGCATGCAGTTGCAGTTCTGGCAGTGGTATTCCTGCTCTCCGGGCTTGTCGCTCATCTTGTGGTCGCAGCCCAGGGCTTCGCCGAAGCGCAGCCCGATGGCGTCCTCGACGCACTCGATCCGTATCATGGCCAGCGCGGCCAGATTGGCGTGAACGAGCTGGCGGGACTGATTGAAAAACATTATGGCGTTGACCGAATTGTTCGTGGCCGTCGTGAAGGACATGCTCTCCAGAAGGGCGTGTTCTTTCAGGATGGCGCTGTATGACTCGCGTTCGCCGGAGGCCATTGAGGCTTCGTCGATAAGCTGAGTCTCAAAGCGGTGCTCAAGTTTGGGGTATGCTTTCGTATGCACGCTTGCCGGGGTTTGAGGGTTGAGCTTTCCATCCGAGGCAGGGCGGTCGATCCGCCCCGCTTCGGACGAGTGAACAGTAATCGGTCCGTCACGCCTTTCAATGGCTTGCCGGTCGGTTTCGTCGTCCATCGGACCACCTTTCATGCTTCAAGCCTTGGAGGGTGGGCGGGGGCGATTTCTTCCATAATTATACGTTCAGAGCAGGCTTTGCGCCAGCCAGTTCCTTCTCGTAGCGATTTGCCAGAACTTCGTACAGCGACCAGCGTTCGTCCACTTCCTTCTGGGCAAGCTTCATGAGCATCGCGGCGCGCTCCGGGTCGCTCTTGAGGAGCACGCGGTAGCGCGTCTCGTTGTAGGCGTATTCCTTGAGCGGGATGCGGCCCCTTGTGGAGTCGATTGTCAGGGGGTTCTGGCCCACGTCGCGCAGATCGGGGTTGAAGCGCAGCAGCGGCCAGTAGCCGGAGCGCACGGCCAGATGCTGCTGCGTGAGGCCGTTGATCATGTTGATGCCGTGCGCGATGCAGTGCGCGTAGCAGATGATGATGGAAGGGCCGTCGTAGGCCTCGGCTTCGCGGAAGGCGCGCAGGGCCTGCTGCGGGCTTGCGCCCATGGAGATGCGGGCCACGTAGGCGTGTCCGTAGGCCATTGCGGCCATTGCGAGGTCCTTCTTGCCGATGGCCTTGCCGCCGGAGGCGAACTTTGCCACCGCGCCCATAGGCGTGGCTTTCGAGGCCTGACCGCCAGTGTTGGAATACACCTCGGTGTCCATCACGAGGATGTTCACGTTGCGGCCACCGGCGATGATGTGGTCCAGACCGCCGTAGCCGATGTCGTAGGCCCAGCCGTCTCCGCCGACGATCCACACGCTGCGGCGCAGAAGGTTGTCCGCAAGGGACATGAGGTTTTTCGAGCGGGAGTCTTCGAGGCCTGAAATGCGTTCTTTCAGCTCTCCGATGCGAAGGCGCTGCGCGTGAATTTCCATCTCCGTGCCCTGCGGCGCTTCGAGAATGGCCTTCACAAGCTCTTCGCCGATCTTCGGGGCAAGCTCCGTGACCAGTTCGCGGGCCTGCTGGTTGTGCTTGTCCAGCGTGAGCCTGTAGCCGAGGCCGAACTCCGCGTTGTCCTCGAACAGGGAATTGGCCCATGCCGGGCCGCGTCCGTCCGCGTTCTTGGCCCAAGGCGTGGTCGGCAGGTTGCCTCCGTAGATGGAGGAGCAGCCCGTGGCGTTGGCCACCATCATGCGGTCCCCGAAAAGCTGGCTAAGGAGCTTCAGGTAGGGCGTTTCGCCGCAGCCCGCGCATGCGCCGGAGAACTCGAACAGGGGCTGCGTGTACTGGATGCCGCGAACCGTGGCGAAGTTGATCAGCGGACGTTGGTTGTAGGGGATTTTTTCAAAGAATTCCCCGCTGATCTTCTCCTGATCGAAGATCGGATCCTTGTCCTGCATGTTGATGGCGCGCTTCTGCGTCTTGCCTTCGCCTGTGACGACGGGGCAGGCTTCCACGCACAGGCCGCAACCCGTGCAGTCCTCAAGGGATATGTGCAGGGTGTAACGCTGGTCCGGGAAGCCGCGTCCGCGCAGCTTCGCGCTCTTGAAGCCGTCCGGCGCGCCGTCCAATGCGCTGTCCGGGTAGAACTTCGCGCGTATGCAGGCGTGCGGGCATACGAAGGAGCAGTTGCCGCACTCGATGCACATGTCCGATTCCCAAGCCGGGACGATCTGCGAAATGTTGCGCTTTTCGAACTGCGAGGTGGCGGATGGGAAGGTCCCGTCCACGGGCATCATGCTCACGGGTAGGCTTTCGCCCCGGTCCTCGATGAGGGCCTGTGTGAAGTTTTTGACGAAGTCCGGCGCGTTGTCCGGCATGCCCTGCCGGTGGTTTTCGGTGGCCGTGACCGTGGCCGGAACGGGCATCTCGAACATGTTCGCTATGGCCTGATCCACGGCGGCGTTGTTCTTGGCAACGACGCTTTCGCCCTTCTTGATGTAGCTCTTGTAAATGGAGTCCTTGATGCTCTTGATCGCCACTTCGCTGGGGATGACCTTGGCGATGGCGAAGAAGCAGGTCTGCATGATCGTGTTGATGCGGTTGCCCATGCCTGCGGCTCTGGCGACGCTGTACGCGTCCACTACGAACACGCGGAGCTTCTTGTCGATCATCTGCTTCTGCACGCTGGCGGGCAGCTTGTCCCAGACTTGGTCAACCGGGTCGGTGGAGTTGATGAGCACGGTGGCTCCTTCAGCCGCCGGGCCGAGCACGTCGAACTGGTTGAAGAACTGGAACTGGTGGACGCCGAGGAAGTTCGCCTTGTGGATCAGATAGGGCGCGTTGATCGGGTTCGGCCCGAAGCGCAGGTGCGAGGTAGTGCGCCCGCCGGACTTCTTGGAGTCATAGACGAAGTAGCCCTGGGCATACATGTCCGTCTCTTCGCCGATGATCTTGATCGTGTTGTGGTTCGCGCCCACCGTGCCGTCGGCCCCGAGACCGTAGAAAAGGCACTGCTTTACCTCCTCGCCGAGGATCGACCACGAGGGGTCGTAGTCCAGACTGGAGCCAGTCACGTCGTCGTTGATGCCGACGGTGAAGTGGGTCTTCGGACGGCTCTTTTTAAGCTCGTCGAAGATGCCCTTGACCATAGCGGGCGTGAAGTCCTTGGAGGACAGGCCGTAGCGGCCACCCACGATGCGGGGCATCGGGCGGGAGGGGATTTCCTCGTCGGCCAGACCTTCCACGTATGCCGATACCACGTCCTGATGCAGGGGTTCGCCGGGCGCGCCGGGTTCCTTCGTGCGGTCGATCACGGCGATGGAGCGCACCGTCGCGGGGATGTCCTTCAGGAAGTGCTTGAAAGAGAAGGGGCGGAAGAGGTGCACGCGCAGCACGCCGACCTTTTCGCCTTGAGCCACGAGCTTGCGCACCGTGGCAGCAACGGTTTCGCCGCTGGAGCCCATGCTGACGATGAGGCGTTCCGCTTCCGGGTGGCCTTCATAGTCGAACAGCTTGTATTTGCGTCCGGTGAGGGTGGCGAAGCGTGCCATGTATTCTTCCACGATGCCGGGCACGGCGTCGTAGAAGGGGTTGCAGGCCTCGCGGGCTTGAAAGTAAACGTCCGGGTTCTGCGCCGTGCCGCGGATTGTCGGATGGTCCGGGCTGAGGGCGCGCGCGCGGTGGGCGAAGACGAGGTCTTCGTCGATCATGGCGCGGATGGTGTCGTCGTCCACCAGCGTGGCTTTGTTCAGCTCGTGCGAGGTGCGGAAGCCGTCAAAGAAGTGGATGAAGGGGATGCGTGCCTTGAGCGTGGCCGCGTGCGCGATGAGCGCCAGATCCTGCGCCTCCTGCACGCTGTCGCTGCACAAGAGGGCGAGTCCGCAACTGCGGACCGCCATCATGTCTGAATGCTCGCCGAAGATCGACAGGGCCTGCGTGGCCACGGCGCGCGCGGCGACGTGGAAGACGGCGGGCGTGAGTTCACCGGCGATCTTGAACAGGTTCGGGATCATCAGCAGCAGGCCCTGCGACGCGGTGAACGTCGTGGTCAGCGCGCCCGTGGCCAATGCACCGTGGGCCGCGCCGATCGCGCCAGCCTCGCTCTGCATCTCTGCCACATGCGGGACGGTGCCCCATATGTTTTTCATACCAGCGGTTGCCCACTGGTCGGCCAGTTCTCCCATCGTGGACGATGGGGTGATCGGATAAATGGCGCAGACTTCGCTTACCTTGTAGGCAACGTTCGCTGCGGCATCATTCCCGTCAATTACCTTTTGGACGGACTTCATCAAAATTATTTCTCCTCTGATACGTTGGAGTTGCCGGAGAGAGCCACGTCGTTATCGACCAGTTCAATGGCTCCACATGGGCATTGTTCGAAACACGCGCCGCAGCCGACGCACTTGTCGTAGTCGAACCGGTAACGTTTGCCCGGTCCGAGCTTGATCACTGCACCTTCCGGGCAGGCTCCCAGACAACCGTCGCACTCGTAGCAGTTGCCGCAACTGAGGCAGCGTTTTGCCTCGTGAACGGCTTCATCTTCGCTGAGGCCTTCGACGACTTCGCGGAAGCCTTGAGCGCGCGCTTCGCCTTCGAGCCTGCCTTCTTCGGAGGGCTTTGCCTCCGTGTAGTACCAGGTGTGCAGCTTGTCGGGGCTGGCGGCTCCGTGCTTTGGCAGGGCCTCGTAGCGGCTGCCGTTAAGCCATGCGTCGATGCAGCGGGCGGCCTTCTTGCCGTGACCCACGGCCACCGTGACGGCACGCTCGTAGGGGACCATGTCGCCTCCGGCGAACACGCCTTCGCAACCAGTCATCATCTGATCGTTCACGGACACGGTGTCCTTCTTGAACACCACGCCTTCGCAGGTCGAAAGTAGTTTGGTCTCGCTGTCCTGACCGAGGGCCATCACGAGGCTGTCCGCTTCCAGCGTTTCGAATTCGCCGGTGGGTTGGGGCCAGCCCTTTTCGTCCAGCTTCATCTTTTCCACCTGCACGTTCGCGCCCTCTACGGACGAGATGGTGCGCAGCCAGTGAATTTTGATGCCCTCGTCGATGGCGTCCTGAATCTCGGCGTCGTGCGCCGGGGCCTTTTCGCGGTTGCGGCGGTAAATTATTATGGTTTCTTGCGCGCCGAGGCGGCGTGCCGTGCGCGCGGCGTCCATCGCGGTGTTGCCGCCGCCGTAGATGGCAACGCGGCGTCCGATCATGGGCTTTTCGCCAAGTTCCACGTCGCGCAGCAGCTTCACCGCGTCGAGAATCGGGGAGGCGTCCTTGGATGGAATGTCCGTCCGGCGGCCTATGTGCGCCCCGATGGCCACGAACGCGGCGTCGAAACCGCCTTCGGCCTTTTCCTTGGCGAGGTCTTCAACCTTGTGGTTGAGGACGATCTTCACGCCTGTCTTTTCGATGCGGGCGATCTCGGCGTCCAGAATGCCGCGCGGCAGACGGTACTGCGGTATGCCGAAGTGCAGCATGCCGCCCGCCATCGGCCCGGCTTCGCGGATTTCCACCTCGTGCCCGAGGCGGCACAGGTGATAGGCGGCGGAGAGGCCTCCCGGCCCGGCTCCCACGATGAGCACCTTTTTCCCGCTGGCCTTGGCGTCCACCTTGGGCATCCATCCTTTTTCAAGGGCCGTGTCGCCGATCAGGCGCTCCACGGCATGGATGCTTATGGGCGTGTCCACGTGCTTGCGGTTGCAGGCGTCTTCGCAGGTGTGATAGCAGACGCGGCCATGCACCGCTGGCATGGGGTTGTCCCGCATGATCACCTGCCATGCCTCTTCCAGCTTACCCGCCTGCGCGAAGGCCAGCCACTCCTGAATGTTCTCGCCTGCGGGGCAGGTCGAGTTACATGGAGGCAGTTGGTCTGCGTAGCGGGGAAGCCACGTTCTTTCGGGTCCGGTCCTGCGAGCCTTGTGCAGGTCCGGTTGCCCAGTCATTTCCCTGTCGGAAGGGGCTGTAATCATCACAATTCTTCGGATTACTCACATTAGCGGCCAAGCGGGTCAATTGTGAATACAAAAAGTCGGGGTATGTTAACCTAGCTCCGCCGTATCAGGACCATTTCAACGCATTTTCCGGCGGAAATCGAGTCCATCGCGCATTTCTTGGTTGATTTATGGAACACTTGTTGATTTTTAGAATCATTATAAATAGATGAGCGACGACAAACGGGAGAGTGCAAAAGTTCTGACCGAGGCGCTGGACAGGGTGGGCCTGCGCTCCACGCGTCAGCGCGATCAGGTTTATGAAGCCCTGCTGTCCATGCGCACGCATCCCACCGCCGAAGAAGTATTTTCCAAGGCCCGCGAGAGCATGTCAACCATTTCTCTTGCAACTGTTTACAACTGCATTGAAACCTTGGTGGACTGCGGGCTGGTCAAGGCGGTGCACCGGGAGCGCGGTCCCACGCGTTACTGCGCCAACCGGAGCGACCACGCGCATTTTCACGACACGTTCAGCGGCGAGGTGATGGATGTCGAGATGCCGGGAGACGTCCTGCAATACCTGCGGATGCTCGTGCCTCCGGGATATGAGCTGGACCGCGTGGACCTGAATTTCATCGGCCACAGGGCGGAACCTTCAGCGCGTCCGGCCCGCTGAGCAGTCACATTTGTCCATCCGGGTATTTTATACTAACAATTTAAAAATCATGAGCCTCGAAATTCATAATCTCAACGTCTCGATCCCAGAGCGGCAGATACTCAAAGACTTCAACCTGACCGTGCCCAAGGGCGAGGTCCATGCCATCATGGGCCCGAACGGCACGGGCAAGAGCACGCTGGCCAAGGCGCTGGCCGGGCATCCCGACTACACCGTGAACAGCGGTTCGGCCCTGCTCGACGGCACGGAACTGATAGGGCTTGAGCCGGACGTGATCGCCCGCCTCGGCCTGTTCCTCGCCTTTCAGTATCCGGTGGAGATCCCCGGCGTCACCATCGCCAACTTCATCCGCGCCGCCATCACGGCCCGCCTGAAGAAGAATGAGAGCGACTTCAGCGCCACGGGTTACTACAAGGCCCTTTACGCCAAGATGGACGAGCTGAAGATTCCGCGCGAGTTCACGGCGCGTTCCGTCAACGAGGGCTTCTCCGGCGGTGAGAAGAAACGCTGCGAGATTCTTCAGATGGCCATGCTCAAACCCGCCTAC
>JBAZHO010000091.1:0-7259 GCA_041652375.1 Opitutales bacterium
GGCCGACAAAATGGCTTGGCGCGGGGCTAGAACGCTCCCTAATCTGCGCGGAAGTTGTCCAGAAATATGGTTCCGGGCCCCTTGCTGTTGATGATCAACGTCAGTTTGAACTGCGTGTTCTCCTGATCCAACTGTTCGGCAATCACGGGGTCGGTGACGTATCTGAGCGTGATTTTGTCGCCGGGTATCATGGGCTTGGTTTCAAGCTGTATCCATTTTATCCCGCTGCCGCTCATCACCACGTCCATCGTCGCCCATTCGATGGATGCGTCCGCGAACACGTCTATGGATATCATCAGCTTGTTTGTCATGGCGCGGCGCAGTCCGTAGTCTCCAAGGCAGATCGTGCGGTCTTCGGAGTCGCTGATCGCTTGCGTCCAGCCGCCCGGCGTAGTGATCGCCAGACTATATTCCCCCTCGGTGACGTGCTTGTTGCTGAATGCGAAAGTCATGCCCGCCGGGGCCTTGGAATCCTTCATCCACGGACCTGTGGCGCTGCCGATTCCGGCAAAACCGTCGTTTTCCCATGACTCCAGAAGCATGGCGCAGGCCGGAGCGCCAAGGCAGAGGAACAGGAAGGACGCCAGTCCGAGCGTTGGAATAGTTATTCTCATGATGAGGTTCTTGTTGATACATGAGGCGGGAATTGCCGGACTGCTTCCCGAAATACTCATGATTTGGCGGCTGCGACAGACGGCGCTGCTCTACTCCGCGCGCAGGTTGTCCAGATACAGCGTCCCGGGTCCCTTGCTGTCGATGATGATTATAAACTGGAACCATTCGTTATCCAGCGCCAGCCGGGCGGCGGTTTCCGGCGTTATCAGGTATCTCAAGGTGATCGAGCCTCCGCAGCGCAGCGGGTCTCCGCCACACTGGGTCCAGTCCATGCCGTTGCCGATCATCACCATGTCAATGGTGCCCGAGATGAGGGATTCGTCCGCGTAAACATCGATGGAGATCATGAGCTTGTCGCTCATCACGCGTCGCAGGCTGGCGTCGCCCAGCGCGAGGGTGCGGTTGCCGGTGTTGATCATCGCCCGCGTCCAGCCGCCCGGCGTAGTGACCGCCAGACTGTATTCTCCCTCGCTGGCGTGCTTGTTGCTGAAGACGAAAGTCATGCCTGCCGGGGCCTTGTCATGCCTCATCCACGGGCCCGTGGCATCGCCGATCCCGGCAAAACCGTCGTTTTCCCACGAGTCCAGAAGCGTCGCGCCCGCCTGTGCGCAGAGGCATATCGCGGCGACGCATGTCAGCGTGAGCAGTAAAGAGGGGATTCTCATAAAGAGCGCCTGTAAATACGGGAGGCTTGGGATGAAACAAACTTTCTGTATATATTCATGTTTCTGCTTTGTCGGCCCGAAACTCATGCTTGCGTCCGGGGCTTCGGCGTCCTTGAAAATACGTGATGGAAAAGCTAGCGCTATTATCCGTAAGCGACAAGACAGGCCTTGCGGTCTTTGCCTCGCGTCTGGTGAATGATTTCGGCTTCAAACTGCTGTCCACGGGCGGCACGGCGAAACTGCTCCGCGACAAGGGACTGCCCGTCACGGACGTGTCGGAATACACCGGGTTCCCGGAAATGATGGAGGGCCGCGTCAAGACGCTGCATCCCAAGGTGCACGGCGGGCTGCTCTGCCGCCGCGACAAGCCGGAGCACATGGCGCAGGCTGCGGATCATGGTATATCAATGATCGACTTGGTAGTGGTGAACCTTTACCCCTTCGAGCAAACAGTTGCCAAAAAGGGCGTCGCGTTCGAGGAAGCGATCGAAAATATCGACATCGGCGGACCGTCCATGCTGCGCAGCGCGGCGAAGAACCACGAAAGCGTGACCGTCGTTTGCGACCCGGCGGACTACGACCGCGTGCTGGCCGCGATGGGCGACGAGGGCCTGTTGACCGCCATGCGCCGCGAGCTGGCCATGAAGGTCTTCAAGCGCACGGCCAGCTACGACAAGGCGATTTGCGAATACCTCGAAAAGCAGCTCGCGGCAGAGGCCCCGACGCCGGATCTGGACGCCATCGCGGGCTTCCCCAAGGAATTTTCGCTCAGGCTGCCCGTTGCGCAAAGCCTGCGCTACGGCGAAAATCCGCACCAGAAGGCGTCCCTCTACGGGACTTTCCACGACTCTTTCGAGCAGCTTCAGGGCAAGGAACTCTCGTTCAACAACATCATCGACATCAGCTCTGCCGCCTTTCTCGTGGGCGAGTTCGAACGCCCCACGTTGGCCATCCTCAAGCACACCAACCCCTGCGGCGTGGCCACTGCGGACGATCTTGTCACGGCCTGGGATCAGGCGTTCGAGACGGACAAGCAGGCCCCCTTCGGCGGCATCATCGTGACCAACCGCACCGTTGACGCCGACCTCGCGGAACGCATCCGCACGATTTTCTGCGAAATCGTCATCGCCCCCTCGTTCACGGCGGAGGCGCTGGCGCAGTTCGCCAAGCGCAAGAATCTGCGCCTGATGATCGCCAAGGGGCATCTGGGCGCGGACGTCCTTCAGGACGTGCGCAGCGTAGTGGGCGGTGTGCTCGTGCAGGACCGCGACCTGAAGATGGTGCGGCGGGAGGCCTGCTCGGTGGCCACGACGCGCGCGCCGACGGATGAAGAATGGCGCGCCCTGATGTTCGGCTGGCGCGTGGTGAAGCACGTCAAGAGCAACGCCATCGTGTATGCAGGCGCGGAACGCACGCTGGGCGTCGGCGCGGGGCAGATGTCCCGCGTGGACTCCTCCCGCATCGCGGTCTGGAAGGCCGGGGAGGCGGGCCTTTCGCTCAAGGGTTCGGTCATGGCCTCGGACGCGTTCTTCCCCTTTGCGGACGGCCTGATCGCCGCTGCGGACGCGGGTGCGACGGCTGTCATTCAGCCCGGCGGCTCCATGCGCGACGACGAGGTGATCGCCGCCGCCAACGAGCGCGGCATGGCGATGGTCTTCACCGGAGTGCGCCACTTCCGCCACTAGGGCAGCCGCTTATAGTGGTTTCGATCAATATGTGGACATTCTGAGCGCTGTAGGCGCGACATGAGATAGCCCGGGGTAAGTGCGTAGCACGCAACCCCGGGTAATGATTATATAGCGATTTCCAAAAGAAAACCGAAATAGAACCCTAGAATTTTTATCCGCAGATAAGCAGGGATTTACGCAGATTATTGAAAAGAAGACTTTCTGATTTTCTAATCCCTTTTTTACCCCTGCTTATCTGCGGATAAAACTCTTCTCTTTGTTCTCTGGTAATTCGGCGGACTTTTGAAAAATGCTATAAATTACGTAACAAGCGCTGAAAGCGCGGCATAACCGTGCGACCATGCCGCGCTTGCAGCGCTTGGATAATATTGGGACGCATTCCCCGGGTTCCGCTTCGCTCCACCCGGGGCTTTCTCATGGCGCGCCTTTGGCGCTTCATCAGAGTGTCCACAAGTCAATGTGAACTACTATAATCCGCCCCCGGCGTCGTTCAGACCGCAGTGGCCAGCGCTTCGAGGCGGAACATGGCCACCTTTATCGTGCCGTCTTCACCTGCGGGATGCCTGCGGATGAATTCGTCCACGACCTCGTCGATGAAGTCGCCGCGCATCTGCTCGGGGATTCTTCCCGTGAAGGGCATCCACGTCGTGCGCATCCAGCCCGCCAGCCCTTCCCTTGAGCCGTAGCTCATATCGCGCGGGAGCAGGCGGACGCTCTGCGGCGCGAAGCCCGCAGCCTCCAGCAGCGGGACGTAATCGTCCGGCCCGAGGAACGCGTAGGGCAGCTTGTCCTCGTCGGCTATGTCCGCCGGGAAGTAGCCCGCCCATTTGCCGGACTTCACCATGTCGCGCAGCACGGCGATGATCTGCCCCGCGTTGCCCTTGCCGCCGAAGGAAAAGCAGAGCCTGCCGCCGGGCTTCATGTGTGCGCGCAGGCGGGTCAGAAAGCGGTCCTGCTCCTTGAACCAGTGCAGGGTGGCGTTGGAAAAGGCTATGTCGAAGCGTTCCGGCAGCTCCATCTCGCGCGCGTCCATCGTCTCGAAGCGCAGGTTCGGCTGTTCGCGGAAGCTCTCGCGGGCAAGGGCGATCATCTTTTCGGACGCGTCGATGCCGACCGTGGCCCCGCGCGGCGCGAGCAGGGCCAGTTCACGCGTGATGCGTCCGTCCCCGCAGCCGATGTCGATGATGTCGGCGTCTGGCGGAACATCGCCGAGGCGGGAAATCAGTTCGGCGGCCCATTTCTGCTGCGCGCCGGAGTTGCGCCGGTAGTCGTCCGCGTTCCAGTTTACCTGTCTGGTGCTCATATCCCGCATGCCTAGTTCCGCAAGGTTGCTTTCGCAAGCGCATTTGCGCGGGTCCCTTCGCGGCGTCGGCATTGATGTTTTGCACAGCGCGGATTTCCGGCTAATGCTATGGATGTGAATTCCAAGGAACGCTTTCTCGCAGCCGCCGGATGTGCGGAACTTGACCGCCCGCCGCTCTGGATCATGCGTCAGGCGGGGCGCTACCTGCCCGAATACCGCGAGATGCGTGCCGCGCATTCGTTCCGCGAGATGGTGCGCACGCCGGAGCTGGCCGCAGAGGTAACGCTGCAGCCGATGCGGCGCTTCGGCTTCGACGCCGCCATCGTGTTCAGCGACATCCTCGTTGTCCCGGAGGCAATGGGCCTGCCCTACGAACTGAAGGAGGGCGAGGGGATTGGCATGGCATTCGCGCTGGAAAGCGCCGCGCAGGTGGCCGCTCTTGTCGCCGACGCCGGGGCGCTGCGCGAACGGCTTGCCTACGTGGGGGACGCCTTGCGCATCGCGCGCCGGGAGCTTGGAGATTCCACTGCCTTGCTGGGCTTCGCCGGTTCGCCGTGGACGCTGGCCTGCTACATGGTGGAGGGCGGGGGCGCGCGGGGAGGGGACTTCACCAAGGCCCGGCGCATGTTTTACGAGCAGCCCGCCCTTTTCCGGGCCCTGATGGACAAGCTGAGCGACGCCGTTTCCGCGCATCTGAACCTTCAGATTGAGGCCGGGGCCGACGCGGTGCAGATTTTCGACTCATGGGCAGCGGCCTGTCCCGGAGCGCATTACGAGCAGATGTCCCTGCGCTGGATCGCGCGGATAATCAGCCGCCTGCCGCCGGATGTGCCGGTCATCCTGTTCGCAAAGGGCATGGCCGCGCACTGCGACGCGCTGGCCGCCACCGGGGCGCAGGTGCTGGGGCTGGACTGGAACGCCGGGCTTTCGGACGTGGCCGCCCGCCTGCCTGCCGACATGGCCGTGCAGGGCAATCTGGACCCGACCCTTCTGGAGGGCGATCCGAAGCTGGTCCGGGCGGAGGCAGTGGCGCTGATGCAGTCCATGCGCGAGCGTCCGGGACACATCGTGAACCTCGGCCACGGCATACGTCCAGCGGCCCGGATCGACGCCGTCGAAGCCCTCGTGGACGCCGTGCGCGGCTTCAGTCTGGTCTGATCTCGGCGTTATAGCGATTCTCAAAAGTCCGCCGAAATACCAGAAGGAGAAAGTCTATCCACAGATTACACAGATTTCCACAGATTATAAGAATTTGAATAAGAATATTTAACCGCAGATAAACGCTGATTTACGCAGATATTATAGTAGTTCACATTGACTTGTGGACACTCTGAGAAAGCGCCAAAGGCGCGCCATGAGAAAGCCCCGGGTGGAGCGAAGCGGAACCCGGGGTATGCGTTCCAATTTAATCCAAGCGCTGTAAGCGCGGCATGATCGCACGGTTATGCCGCGCTTACAGCGCTTGTTACGTTTTTTATAATCATTACCCGGGGTTGCGTGCTACGCACTTGCCCCGGGCTATCTCATGTCGCGCCGTTGGCGCTCAGAATGTCCACATATTGATCGAAACCACTATATCTGCGGTTCCATACTTGTGTTTTTGTTCCCGTAATCTGTGAAAATCTGTGTAATCTGTGGATAAACTATTCTGGTTTTCTTTTGGAAATCTCGTTATGCGCGGCCTTGCGGCGGCGCAGCAGCGCTATGGCAAACGCGCCCAGTCCGCCTGAGAAGGCGAACGCGGAAGGTTCGGGAATTGCGTACATTATGGTGTAGCCGCCGAGGTTGTAGAGACCTCCCGTGAACGACTTTGCAAGGGCTGCTTGAGACAGGCTGAAATACTGCAGCCTCACGGTTTCCGGCGAGGCTGTGACCCAAGATCCCGAGTCGCCGTCCTGATAGCCCCAGTACTGGATCTTGCCGGCTTCAAGCATGACCGTCAGGTCGGCCACGTGGTTGCCCGCCCATGCGAAGTAGCCGGCGCTGAGCCGCAGGTGGTTGTCCGCCGATCCGGCTGCGGTGGAGATGCCGAACGCGCCCTTGGCCTGAATCAGGGCGTTGTTGCTTGCGGTCAGCGAGTTGCCGCTGCCGTAATAGCCCACGTATAGCCCCGCCGTCGCGGTCAGTATCGAGTTGGTGCCCGCGATGACAACGGAGTTGTTCGAGCCGGAAACGGCGTCGCCCGTCTGTCCGTAGCCCACGTATAGATTCTTTGCGCTGACCCGTCCCCCGTCGCTCACATCGAGCTTGTTGCCGGAGCCGTAGTTGCCCACGTAGAGCGCCTCGGAAATCGTCCAAGACGAGATGGCGTCGCTCACGAAGACTCTGTTTGAAGCTCCGAGCGCGGTATCCGCAGCGCTGCCGTTGCCCACGAAGCCGGAGTTGCAATTCACCGCGCCGTTGGACAAGATGCTCATCGTGTTGTTGGAACCCAGCGCACCCACATAGACGTTGTTTGTGATGGAGAGCTTCGAGCCGGAGCCGGAAAATGTGGCATGGTTGCCGTTCGCCCCGGAAGACTGGCCGATGTAGAAAGATGCCGCGCTGACTGTGGCTCCGCTGGAAACGGAGAGCGAGTTGTTCGCCCCTGAGAAGCCGACGGAAAGGTCCCGCGTGTTGATCCAAGAGCTGCCGGTGCCGGACAAGGAGACTGAGTTGGAATATGAAGTGGCGGACTGACCGATGTAGCAGTTCCTGTCCAGAACCGAGGCTCCGTCGCTGACAGTCATGCTGTTGCCGGAGGCGTTGAAGCCGATCGAAAGATCCCTTGCGATGTTGATCAGGGAGCCGCTGTCGGAAAGCGTCACGGAGTTGCCGGAGCTGCCGCTGTTGTATCCCAGAAAGACGTTGTAGGCATTGGCCGTTCCGCCGTCGCTGATGTCAACGTTGTTGCCGTTGCCATAGTAGCCGATGAACAGATTCGAGGAAGTATGCCATGTGGTGTCCATCCCGAGCACCGACACGGTGTTGTTCGAGGCGGGGTTTGCG
>JBAZHO010000092.1:0-7249 GCA_041652375.1 Opitutales bacterium
GAACGCACGCCGCGCGGACGGCTCGGAGAGCCGTCCCTACCCCTAAGACGTTGATGCGCAATCTGTTGGTAGGGACGCCTCTCCGAGGCGTCCGCGCGGCGTGTGCATACGTCGGTTGTCGCGTTTCCTTACCAGATTAGGTTTCTATTTCGGGAAACTTTCGGCAATCGCTATATCAACCGCAAAGACAGACTTTCAATGGTTTTTTGCGGGACACCACACTCTAAACCACCTTCGCGCATTGCTTGAGCCAGTATTCTATGTGGCTGCGCAGGGGCTTCCACGAGTTGAAGGCCAGTCCGAAGTCGTTCTTGATGCCTTCCACTCCCCACGACATGCCGCCTTTGCCCGTGGGTTCCTCTCCGGTGATCTGGAGTTGGGTCTTCGAACCGCTTCGCGCGATCATCTCTTTGACGATCTCGGCCCATGTCACGACGTTTCCCGACAGGGCGTAATAGATTTTGCGGTTCAGGTCGCTTTCCAGCAGGTCGGCGTAAATTTTGGCGATGTCCCCGGCCCAGATGAACTGGGTTCCGTCGTTGCGGTCCAGCGATATGGGCTGGTCCGCCAGCACGGCGCGGGCGAGGTCGCGGAAGCGCGTGTCTCCCTGCGTGGGCGCGCCTTCGATGACGGGGTTGCCGAACACGTATCCGGGGCGGATGACGTTGACCTTCATCTTGCTCTGGTAGGAGAAGGACAGCAGGTAGTTTTCGCAGGCGGCCTTGGAGGCTCCGTAGAATGTGGCCGGGCTGTGGGCGTAGGCCGGGGTCACGAGCAGGGTCTGTTCCGGGTCGCGGTTGGCGGGGTTGTAGAGGTTGTCGTTGACCGAGGTTGACGAGGTGTAGATGAAGCGTCCGACGCCTGCTTCGACGGCGGCAGCGCCCATCGACACGGTGGGAACCGTGTCGTCCAAGATCGTCTGCCAGCCGCGCTGTTCCTGATAGTTCAGGGCGATGTGAATGCAGGCGTCCTTGCCTTGCAGACCCTCTCTGATCGCCTGCACGTCGGCCAGATTGCCCTTCACGAAGCCGATGTTCTTTTCGGCGCGAAGCAGGGGAATCTTGTCGGGATTACGGGCCAGAATCGTGATTCTGTGCCCTCGTTTGAGAAGCTCCACTGCGACGTGGGAGCCGATGAAGCCGGTGCCGCCGGTCAGGAATATTTCCATGATTGTTAAATTTCTGGGGGGAATCTCTATGAGTTGATGTCACCAGTGACGAGAAAAATGTGGGGCGCGCGCAGGGCGCGTCCGTCGCGGGGGGCGTTGTCGCCGGAGCCTAGACCTTGCCGCGACGCGCTTCGAGTTCTCCGCGTATCTCACGCACACGGGCCGTGCTCATGTGGACGTGGCGCATGAGCAGGAGCGCGCCTATGACCGTCAGCACGGGCACGACGGTCATCGTCAGGCGCATGTTGGTGAATACTCCGTCAACTTGATTGGTCCCGAGCTTCACGTCGAAGCCGAGCCATTTCATGATCCAGCCGGACAGGCCGAAGGCGATGGACATGGAGAACTTGCCCACCCACGAGGACACGGCGGCGAAGCTGCCTTCGCGCCTTTCGCCGCTGTGCAGTTCGTCCTCGTCGATGATGTCCGCCGTGATGGACGGGATCATCAGCCATATGCCCGAATACGCCGGGCCGAGCAGGACCGTCACCATCAGCATCAGGTAGGGGTATTCCGGGTTGTAGTTGAACCAGTTGGAAAGGCCCGCGCCTATGACCAGACTCATGGCGATGAAGAGAGTCCGCCTTTTGCCGATGCGTTCGGCCAGCCATGTCCAGAACAGCAGGAAGCCCGCGTTCGTGGCGAAATATATCCACGACTGGTAGTTGCTGAAGACTGCCGCCGCGCTCTCGTCGCCGCCCAGAACGTAATAGACCGACAGATACGGCCCGAGGCTGAAGACCATGTTCGTCCCCAGCATGAAAAGTATGGTGATGAGGATGAGGTAAACGAAGGAGCGGTTTGAAAGGGTCTCCCTCAGGCTCTTGAAGAGCGTGACCTTATCCTGCTTCAGATGGGTATAGTATCGTTCCTTGACGAAAATGGCGGGCAGGATGCCGCAGACAAGGAAGACCACGGCCAGTATGATGCTTACGAAGCGCATGCCTGCCACGTTGTCGGGCAGTCCGGTCAGCGGGTCGGCGAACATCGGCCTGCGGATGAACCACCACGTCGCGCCCATTGCGACGGCGGAAAACGCTTGGAAGAACCCGCGCACCGCAGTCACGCGCGTGCGCTCGTCCACGTCCGGGGTCATCTCCATCAGCAAACTGGCCCAAGGCATGGCCCAGACCGTGAAGGCCGTGTAGAAGAGCAGGCCGAAGCCGATGAACCATGCGAAGAGCTGGTATTCGCTCAGGTCGCGGGGGAAGAACCAGATCAGGGGGTAGGTGGCCGCGCAGAGCACCGCGCCGAGCACCAGATAAGGCCGTCTGCGGCCCCAGCGCGTGCGGGTGTTGTCGGATATCCAGCCCATGACCGGGTCCGTGAAGGCGTCCCAGAGGCGGAAGATCATCAGCGCGGAGCTGACCAGATGCGTGCCCACGCCCATGCCCATGTTGAACACGGGGTTGGCTATCTGGATGAGCACCCAGACGGCGAACACGTCCACATTGGCGCCGAGTCCGTAGGCGACTTTCCGACCGAAGCTCACGCGATCCAGCAGCGCGATCTTGGATTCGTTCGAGGAGGAAGGGGTGGGGGGCATGGTGTGGCTGAACACGCCGTCCGGGCTGTTTGGGGTATTCCTGAAACGGAACTTCGCCCGGAGCGGCAAGAGAAAGTCGCAGGCAAGCGCGTTGAGGCGCAAGCGTAAAAACGGTTTCCGGGGCATAATTCCTTCGCGCGTCGCGCTTCGGAACGTGTTGGAACACTTAGAGTTACTTTACATGGTAAAATCGACGTACCGCGGGCCGAATCTGGGTCCTTGTCTTGCCTTCGCCGTCGGGATGAGCGAGCATGATCGATACCATGATCACACCCCGACGCTTCTTTCGCACACTGACTTTTGTTGCCTTTGCGCTGCCGGCCAACATGCTTCCGGCCAAGGATATGACTCTCGCGCCTCTGACGGACCCAGCCATGTGGCAGAGGATGGAATACCGCATCGACGGCGTTCCCTCCGTGGACAATCCCTTCGATCCCGACCAGATAGGCATCGACGCTACTTTCACCGCGCCGTCGGGGGGCGTGATGGTGGTCCCGGCCTTCTGGTATCAGGCTTATGAGCGGGAGCTTGTGGACGGGGCGGAGAAGTTGCGCGCCGTGGGCAATCCGGAATGGCGGCTGCGCTTCACGCCTTCCGAGGCCGGGCATTACCGCGTCGCAGTGGCGGCGGTCTTCGCCGGAAAGGGTCCGCAGGCACTGGCCGAGGCAGCGTTCGACGTCGCCCCGCGAGAGATTGCCGGTCGGCACGGATGGGTGCGCATCGGCCCGGACGCCCGCTATTTCGAGACCAGCGACGGCAGGCCGCTGCGCCTGATAGGCGAGAACGTGTGCTGGGCCGCAGAACGGGGGACCTACGACTTCGACGACTGGTTCTCGGGGATGGAGGCGGCGGGCGAGAATTACGCCCGGCTCTGGCTCGACCCTTGGTTCATGGGAATCGAGCACAAACCGGACTCGCTTAACAATTACCAAATGGACGGCGCATGGAAGCTGGACCACATTTTCGACCTCGCGGCCAAGCACGGCATCTACCTGATGATTTGCTTCGACCACCACGGCATGTATCAGACCGACGACAAGGGCTGGGGCGGGACGAACAACTTCTGGGATACCGACAACCCGTACAGCAAGACTTTCGGCGGACCCTGCGCAGACGCGGACGAGTTCTTCACGTCCGCCGTAGCGCGGAAACTGTATGAAAAGCGGCTCCGCTACCTCGTGGCCCGCTACGCTTACAGCCCGAACCTCCAGTCATGGCAGTTTTTCAACGAGATCGACAACATTTACCGTCAGAGCGTCATCGTGCCGGAGCACGTGCTCGCGTGGCACAAGTACATGGCCCCCGCGCTCAAGCGCATCGACCCCTTCGGTCACCTCGTGACGACCAGCCTGACGGGCGGCAGCATACGCGACGAGTACTGGCAGATCCCGGACATCGACTTCTCGATGTATCACTCTTACGCCGATCCGGCTCCGGGCCGCAAGGTCGCACAGGTTGCGGACCGCTACGTGCGCGAGTTCAAGAAGCCCTTCATGGTGGGCGAGTATGGGACCAGCGCGTACAGTCTGAACCTTGAGCGGGACCCCTACCTGCGCGGCTTCCGCCAGTTGCTTTGGAGCGGCGTTGCCAGCGGTTCAGTGGGCACGTCCATGTCGTGGTGGTGGGAGGATATCCACAGTCAGGACGTCTATCCGGTTTATTCGACTTTGCGCAAGGTGCTGGACGAGGCGGGCTGGCAGGAAGGCGCGTGGACGCCGATTGCGTCCGACTGGACGCCGCCGCCGCTGGAGCTTGGCGAGCCTGTTGCGGGCGCGGAGCCTTTCAGCGCGGACATCGCCCTGAACGACTTCCGCCGCATCGCGCTGGGTTGCGAAGCGGCCATAGCCTCGCCTCTGGCCGCAGCAAGGGCTTCAGAGGCGCTCCAGACCTACGTTCGCGCTCCCGGCGACCCGCTGTGCCGCCCCATGCGCATGCACGTTCTGGCAGGCAAGGGGGCCGTGTTGAGCGCGAAGGCCGATTCCGTGGCCGGGGACGCCGAGATGGTCGTCCGGGTGGACGGGGCGGAGCTGTTCCGCACGGCGGTCCCCCGGACCGGAGACCTTTCCGCCATCAGCAGCCCGGTTGACGAGTCTTTCAGCATCCCCCTGCCGGAAGGCAGGCACGTGGTGGAAATCACGAACGAGGGCGCGGACTGGATACACCTGAAGAGCCTGCGCATCGCCAACCTGTTGCCCACGGCCTTCGCGGGCGGCTGGACCTTCAAGCCGGAAATACTGGGCCTGCTGGGACCGGACCGCGCCGTGATCTACATCGTGTCCCCCGACGCCGTGTATCCCGCCAACGCCCTGACCTACAACCCGCCGCCCGTGAAGGGCGCGAAGCTGCGGTTCGCGGGCCTGAAGGGCGGCGAATACTCGGTGCGCTGGTTCGACACCGCCACGGGCGACCTCGTAGCGGACTGCCGCGCAAGCGTGGACGGCGAGGCGACTCTGGACGTGCCGGACTTCAACGACGATCTGGTGGCCGTGGTCAGGCGCGTGGAGTAGGGGCGGCTGGGGCGGCCCCGTCCGTCCTCCCCGCGTCTGCCCGCAAAAGTCCATGAATTATGGGCTTATCAAAGCGCGCGCACTCTGTTACCCAAGTTGCATGGACAAACAAGACGTAGTCGTCACGATCAATACAAACCGCGGCAGCATCAAGATCAAGCTGATGCCCGACATCGCCCCGAAGACTTGCGAGAACTTCACGGGTCTGGCCGCAAAGGGCTATTACAACGGGGTGATCTTTCACCGCGTGATCCCGAATTTCATGATTCAGGGCGGCGACCCAACCGGGACCGGCATGGGCGGCGCGTCCCTCTGGGGCCGTCCCTTCAAGGACGAGTGCGTTCCCGTCGCCTCGTTCAACAAGAAGGGCGTTCTGGCAATGGCGAATTCCGGGCCGAACTCCAACGGCAGCCAGTTCTTCATCACCACGGCGGCGACGCCTTGGCTGAACGGACGCCACACCATATTCGGCGAGGTGATCGAGGGTTACGAGGTTGTGGAGGAGATTGAGAAGTCACCGCGCAACAGCTCGGACAAGCCCAAGGAAGATCAGAAGATCGAGTCCATCACCGTCGAGGCATAGCTTGCATCGGCGGCGTTCCCACCTTTGTATCCAATCCGGCCCCGCGCTCTATTTCTGGAGTCGGGGCCGTTTTGTGTCACGCGTCAACACATCGGGGGATGTTCGCATGAAGGAGATTCTGTTCATCTGCACGGGCAACTATTACCGCAGCCGCTTTGCGGAGGCCCTGTTCAATTTCGAGGCCAAGTGCCTTGAGCTTCCGTGGCGGGCATTTTCACGCGGGCTGGCCATACACATGGCCGAGGGCGACATCTCGTACCATACCGAACTTGCGCTCGAACGGCGCGGTATCGCCCTTTGCCATACCGGGCGCACCCGCGTGGCGCTCTGCGCTGAGGACTTCGCCCGCGCCAGCAGGATCATTGCCTTGGACGAGCGCGAGCACCGCCCGATGGTGCAGGAGCAGTTCCCGGAGCTGATCGACAGGGTGGAATTCTGGACCTGTCAGGACATGCCTTGGGACAATCCCGAGCACTGCCTGCCAAGCATAGAGAAGAGGGTCAGCAATCTGCTGAGTGAGCTGGAGAGCTGACGAGTGCGTATTATAGCGATTTCCAAAATAAACCCGAAAAACCCCAGAATTTTTATCCGCAGATAAGCAGGGATAAAACAGGGATTGGAAAATCAGAACGTCTTCTTTTTCAACAGTCTCATCTACTTTGCCCGTGCTGGCACGGGCGTTGCAGTTACGACGGCGTTCACCTTTCAGACGCTCAAACCCATGATTACCTACGAAGCGATTGGCGTGATTCACAGTAACTGGAAGCAAGCCACTGGGACGCCCATTCAGCCCTGCCGTTCGGTGGGCAGCCCCGGACAGGCCGTGATCGACCCGCGATGGGTGGAGGGACTGGCGGACCTCGGCGGCTTTGACCGCGTGTGGCTGATCTTTCACTGCGACCGGGCCGCAGCGCCGAAGATGCGCGTTGTGCCGTATCGTGACACGGTTACGCGCAGCCTGTTCGCAACCCGCGCGCCTGCCAGACCGAACCCCATCGGCATCTCGAACGTCCGCATCGAGCGCATCGAGGGCAACGTCATCCATCTCTTGGACGTGGATATTTTAGACGGCACGCCGCTCTTGGACATCAAGCCCTACGTGCCGCAGTACGACAACTATCCGGTGACGCGTTGCGGCTGGGTGGACGAAGTGCCGGACAAGGTGAAGGTGGCCGATGCCCGTTTCGAGCGGCAGGACGCCTCGCCGCAAGCATAGGGTTATAGCGATTGCCAAAAGTATCCCGAAAAAGAAACCTAATCTGGCAAGGAAACGGGACAACCGACGTATGCACACGCAGTGGACGCCTCGGAGGGACGGCGGTTCCTCGCTGTTTGGTGTGGGTCAAATGGAAGTAATCAGGTCCAAGGAAACATGCGTTTCCTTGGACCAATGCAAGGGTGGCGGACTTTCGTCAGGGCGTTCGTCAACTCCGTCAATATCGAAC
>JBAZHO010000093.1:0-7241 GCA_041652375.1 Opitutales bacterium
CCGTGATGGATGACGAACCCAGCTATTTCCAGAAAGCGGGACCCGACCTGCCCGTGGAGCGCGTGAGCCGGGACGAGGCCCTTGAATTCTGCCGCCGCGTGAGCGAGCGCGAGCGCAAGGAGGGGCGGCTGCCCGCCGGGTACGAATACACCTTGCCAACGGAGGCCCAGTGGGAATACGCATGCCGAGCCGGAGGGGAGGGTTCGTGCGCAGGGGATTCGGACCAGTCCGCATGGTATGCTTTCAACTCTGGTCGCGTGACGCACATCGTGGGGCAGAAGAGTCCGAATGCGTGGGGCTTCCTCGACATGGCCGGGAACGTCATGGAGTGGTGCTTCGACGCGTATGCGCCGTATGGCGAGGGCGACCTTGCCGATCCGCTGGTCCCGATGGGCCGGGACTCGCTGGGCGTCGTGCGCGGCGGAAGCTGGGATTCCACGGCTGGCGGCTGTCGCCCGACGTACCGCTACTTCAACAGCCCCGCCTTGCGCAGCGAGCGCATCGGTTTCCGGCTCGCGCTGGTCCCCGTGAGGCCTTGATCCCGTGATTCCGTCCGTATCCCGTGTTGCGTTGCGGTGCGTTATCTTCTACAAAGCGACTTTTTGTTGGCTTTGCAGCCTTCAGAGAGCGTCGTGATGGTCTTTGGACCGTCGGGAAATTTCCACTTACACATCGAATTCTTTACACTGACATGAAAAAACCTAGGAAAGTTGGTATTCTCACAGCGGGCGGCCTCGCTCCTTGTCTTTCGGCAGCTATCGGCGGCCTGATCGAGCGTTACACCGAGATCGCCCCCGAAATCGAGATCATTTGCTACAAGGGCGGCTACAAGGGCCTGCTGCTTGGCGAATTCTTCACCGTCACGCCGGAGGTGCGCGAGAGCGCGTCCTTGCTTTACCGCTACGGGGGCAGCGCGATCAAGAACAGTCGCGTCAAGCTGACCAACGTGAAGGATTGCGTGAAGCGCGGTCTGGTCAAGGAGGGGCAGGACCCGCAGAAGGTCGCTGCGGACCAGCTCATCAAGGACGGGGTGGACGTCCTGCACACCATCGGCGGCGACGACACCAACACCGCTGCGGCGGATCTGGCGGCTTTCCTCAAGAAGAACGGCTACGGCCTGACGGTAATCGGTCTGCCCAAGACGGTGGACAACGACGTGTATCCCATCCGCCAGAGTCTGGGCGCGTGGACCGCAGCCGAGCAGGGCGCGGAGTTCTTCCAGAATGTGGTTTCAGAGCGTAGCGCGAATCCGCGCATGCTGATCGTCCACGAGGTGATGGGGCGCAACTGCGGCTGGCTGACCGCCGCCACCGCGCAGATGTATCACGACATGGTCGATGAGGATGACTTTTTGCCGGAGATGGGCATCGAGCGGGAGAACTACGATGTCCACGCGATTTTCATCCCCGAGATGGAGATCGACATTCCCGCCGAGGCCGCGCGTCTGAAGAGGATCATGGACCGCTTCGACAATGTGAACATTTTCGTCTCCGAGGGTGCGGGTCTGGCGAGCATAGTCAGGCAGATGGAGTCCGACGGGCAGGAGGTCCCGCGCGACGCGTTCGGTCACGTCAAGCTTGATGCCGTCAATCCCGGAGCGTATTTCGCCAAGCAGTTCGCGGCCATGCTGGGCGCTGAGAAGACGCTTGTGCAGAAGAGCGGTTACTTCGCCCGCGCCGCAGCAGCGAACGACGAGGATCAGCGCCTGATCAAGAGTTGCGTGGACCTCGCGGTGGAATGCGCCCTGAGGGGTGAATCCGGCGTCATAGGTCACGACGAGGATCGTGGCGGCGTCCTTCGCGCCATCGAGTTCGCCCGCATCAAGGGAGGCAAGCCGTTCGACATCGATACCGACTGGTTCGAGGATATGCTAGACGATATCGGCCAGTCCAAAGGCAAGCCCGTCACCGTCTCCCACTAGGCAGGCAAGGGGTTCCCCCTTACGCGGCTTCGCGCGCTATCCCCCCGAATTTGGGGGCAGGCCGCATCGCTACCCCCGTCTTGGGATAGCTGCGCGAAGCCAGCGTAAGGGCGCAGCCCTTTATAGTGGTTTCGATCAATATGTGGACATTCTGAGCGCCAACGGCGCGATATGAGATAGCCCGGGGTAGAGCGAAGCAAACCCCGGGTTAACGATTTAAAAAATACATTCTGGAGCGCTGCAAGCGCGGCCCTCTTTCCGCATTACAGGCCAGAAGGTCGCGCTTGCAGCGCTTGGAAAAATACAAATGTTTGTTTTTCATCATACCTAGGGTTTGCCCTAAAAGGGCTGCACCCTAGGCTATCTCATGCCGCGCCTTCAGCGCTGCCAAAAGTGTCCACAAGTCAATGTGAACTACTATAAGATGCGTCAGCATCTTGGGTGCAGGGCGCGTCCGCCCTGCCGCGCCTTCAGGGGAGGAGGAAAATCGTGCCTAGAGACAGGAAGATGAAGAAGCCGCCTGTATCCGTTACGGCGGTCAGGACTATGGACGAACACTGGGCAGGGTCCATATGCAGACGACGCATGATCAAAGGAATCGCCGCTCCGGTCATACCCCCAAGCGCCATGTTGCAGACAGTGGCCACCATGAGCACCAGACCGATCTTGATATTGCCCGTGAACAAAGAAACCAGCACCGAAGCGACCAGACCTACGCCCATACCATTGATAATCCCGATCATGAGCTGCTTGAAAAAAATCACCATCGTATCGGAGTCGTGGATCTCGCCCAAAGCCAAGCTACGGATTGTGACGGCGAGAGTCTGCTGGCCGCAATTGCCGCCGATGCCCGCCACCACCGGCATCAAACCCGCCAGAATGGGCATCTGGCCGATCTGTTTCTGAAAAAGAAGCACGACATTCGCCGCGATGAAAGCCGTCCCGAGGTTAAACTGAAGCCAAGGCATGCGCTTTCTGACGCTATACATGACATGGTCATGGATACCCTCGTCGCCGCCCGCGCCGGACATTACCTGAAAGTCCTCCGTGGCCTCCTCCTGCATGATGTCGATGACGTCATCGTGCGTTATGACGCCCAGCAGCACGCCATCCTTGTCCACGACGGGCAAGTCCGGCAGGTTGTATTCAGCCATGATCAAGGCGACCTTTTCACGGTCGGTATCCGGCGAGACGATACCCTCCATGTCGTCGTCCATGACATCGCGTATCAACTGCGCGGGTCTGGCCTGAATCAAACGGCGGGGCGACATGACGCCCACCAACCTGTGCCCGGCGTCCACGACGAAAAGGTAGTGCATGTCCTCCTGCTCGTCCGCCAGCTCCCGGATATGCGCGATGGCCTCGTCCACGGTCATATCGTCGCGGATGGTGTCCACGTCCGGGTTCATCGCGCCGCCGGCGGTGTCCGGATCGTAGGACAGCAAGTCCGTCATGGTGCGGGCCGTATCCACGTCCAGCTTGCCCATGAGGCGGTTGCGGTCGTCCTCGTCCAGTTCCGCCAGAATGTCCGCCGCGTCGTCCGGCTCGAAGTCCTCAAGAATTCGGACGGCCCGCCGCTCGCGCATCGCCTCAAGGACCTCTGCAGCGGCCTCGCCATGCATCTCCGCCAGAACCTCCGCCGCGCGCTCGATGGTTATGCGCCGCAGAACGGCCCGGCGGTCGTCCACGTCCAGACGCTCAAGAAACAGAGCCAGAACCACGGGGGAAGTGGCCCCGAGACGCTCGCTGTCCAGCTCGCTGAGCTGGTCGCGCGGAAAACCCAGCAACTCGTCCGGCGTGAACTGGCGAAGCTCGACAGCGCTTGTCACGCCCTCGGCTACGCCTGTCTGGATGTCTTGATCTAGGGGTTCCATAGCTCGGAAGTCCGGTTCACAAACGTTACGCTGACAGGAGCCTCAGCACTTGCGCGGAAAAGGCAATCCTCAAACTCAGGCCCCGAAACGAGGCCCTGAACAACGGCGCAAGGCAGTCATGCGCCGTGTTCCAATTATACTGATTTCCAAAAGAAAACCGAAATTAAACCCAGAATTTTTATCCGCAGATAAGCAGGGATTTACGCAGATTATTTCAAAAGAAGACGTCTTGATTTTCTAATCCCTTTTTTATCCCTGCTTATCTGCGGATAAAACTCTTCTCTTTATGCTTTGATATTTCGGCGGACTTTTGAGAATCGCTATTTGTTCAAGAACGCCGCCGCATGCAAACCGTTCCAACGGGACTTTGCCCCAACCCACCTGCGAAAGGATACAAAAAACCCCGTCGGCCTTGGCTTCCGGGGTTTGTCGCCCGCGCGAAGCGGGCATGAAACGAGTGATCTTGAAACGTGACCTATTCGGACACTGCTTCGACGAGCACTTCGGTCGGAGCCGCAACAGCGGCCACCGGCAAGAGGATCTGCACAAGACGATGCTTGGCGTCCCACTTCACGCGACCATCCTTGAGGGCGTAAAGCGTGTGGTCCACACCGATGCCGACATTCTTGCCGGGGTGGAAGCGCGTGCCGCGCTGGCGGATCAGAATGTTGCCGGCGAGAACGAACTCACCGTCGTACTTCTTGATGCCGAGGCGTTGCGAATGGCTGTCGCGGCCATTCCTGCTTGTTCCCTGTCCTTTTTTATGCGCCATGATCGGAAAAAAGTTGAAGATTAACCCTTGATGGAAGTCACGCGAACCACCGACAGTTCCTGACGGTGACCGCGACCGCGGCGGAAGCCCTTGCGGCGCTTCTTCTTGAAGATGCGCACCTTGTCGCCACGCTTGTTTTCGAGAACGCTCAGTTCCACGCTGGCGCCGACAACAGTCGGGGTGCCGAAACGCGCCTCTGCGCCTTCGCCGAGCATAAGCACGTCGTTGACGGTGATAATGTCGCCTGCATTGGATTCGCAGTAACGGTTCACAAAAAGGACATCGCCTTCTTTGACGGTAAACTGGCGCCCTTGGGTCTTGATCGTCGCTTTCATCTGGAAAAACGGATAGAAAAGTGATTCTTGCCCTCGCTGGCAAGCTCCATCGCTTGGGATGGGGAATATTGTTGGCTTAAAAAGGGATTTCCGTCCTGATGCCGAGACTGTTCTATCTCTGCCAGCCTTCAATTCTGAATATACGTTCTGCCAGTAGGCGTTCCTTCGTCCCGGAATCTGGGACGAACCATACCTCGAAGCGGGCGGCGTAGTATTCGCCCCAGTCTCCTTCGTATACTGTAAAATCCGCATGGCTTTCAAACAGCTTTGATGGATCGTCCGACCAGCCTATGGGCATTTCTGTCCTTTTCCGAATGCTCTTGGCCGAAAGGTGGCAATTCGTGGTCAGTTCATATGCCTTGAGATAGACCCTGCCGGGTTCGTGAGGGTTTGCGATTACGGTGGACTTGTAGATGCCTCCCTGAATGCCTTTGGCAAGCTCGATCCTGTCTCCAGACGCAGGTTGAACAGGCAAGGCATCCGTGCTTGTGGGTTCGGATATGTCGATGTTTGCCGGAATGCTCAGTTTTGCGGCGAAATGATCAGGGGGTGGATCGAGGCTTTGCCTGGCAAGGAAACTGAGTGCAGCTATTGTCGTGATGAAAATGGCCATAAATGCATACAAAGCCATTCTGAAGCGCCGCTTGGCCAAGTTGACGACTATCGTTGCTAGTATCCCGACGAAGGCTGCAAGCGAAAGATAACATGATACGTCCGATAAAATTAAGAGATAGTCGGGCGTTTTTGGGTATGATCCTTCGATCTCTATCTCAAGAAGCAAGCAAGCGCTGAGCGATAGAATGAGTAGCGCCACGTGTTTCCACCATGAGGTGAAGAAGTCATCGAACAATGTCGCTAGCAGTTTCTTCATTGGATCATGGTGTCGCTGCTGTTCATCCCTCACCCCAGCAGCCTGCGGATGATCTCGTCCACGGCTTTCGGGTCGGCCTTGCCCTTGGTGGCTTTCATTATCGGGCCTTTTAGGGCGTTGATGGCCTTGTCGTTGCCTGCCTTGATTTTGGCTACTGCCACGGGGTCCGCATCCATCGCGGCTTGGATGATCTTCTCAAGCGCGGCGGTGTCGTTTTGCGAGCGCAGACCCTTGCGGTCCACTATTGACAGGGGGGCTTCGCCGCTTTGGAAGCATTCGGCGAACACGTCGCGCGCGATCTGCTTTGTAATGATGCCCTCGTCAGTCAGACGGACCAGTTCCGCGAGGTGCGCTGGCGTCAGCTTGCACGCCGAGAGGGGCAGGGGGCCTTCGCCCTCGGTTCCGGCGGCGGACAGTTCGCGGCGCAGGTCGTTGACGACGTAGTTGGCGATGTCCTGCGGCTTGTCGATGATGGCGAGCGCGGCCTCGAAATAGTTGCACAGGGGCAGGTCGCCGATCATGGCGCTGGCCGTGGAGTAGGGCAGGCCTAGCTTGTCCATGTAGCGGCGTTGGCGGGCAAAGGGCAGCTCGACGAGCGTTGCCCGCAGTTCGTCCTTCCACTCCTCGCTCACTCGCACGGGCATCAGGTCGGGGTCCGGGAAGTAGCGGTAGTCGTGGCTGTCCTCCTTGCTGCGCATGGAGTAGCCGTAACCTTGTTCCGCGTCCCAGCGGCGGGTTTCCTGCACGATTTCCGCTCCCCGGTCCTGATCGTAGAGGCCCATCTGGCGGCGGGATTCCCACTCGATGCAGGCCTTGATGGCGGAGACGCTGTTGAGGTTCTTGCTCTCGGTGCGGGTGTTTAAAGTAGTCTGGCCCACGGGGCGCACGCTTACGTTGGCGTCGGCGCGCATCTGGCCCTTTTCGAGGTCGCAGTCCGACACTCCCGCCTGATAGAGCGCCGCGCGCAGGGCGTTGACGAACGCGGCGGCCTCGTCCGCGCTACGGAACACCGGCTCTGTGACGATCTCCGCCAGCGACGCGCCGGTGCGGTTGTCGTCGATCAGGGAGAACTGGCCCTCGTGGTTCATCTTCGCGGGGTCCTCCTCGAGGTGGATGCGCGTAAGCTCGAAATGCTTGTGTTCGCCCATCACGTTGCGGCTCTCGCCGGGCATCTCCGCTTCCACGCTGCCGCCAAGGCAGAGGGGCTGGTCGTACTGGGAAATCTGGTAGTTCTTGGGAGAGTCCGGGTACCAGTAGTTCTTGCGGTCCCACTTGCACTCCTTGGCGATGTCGCAGCCGAACATCAGGCCCATGATTATCATCTTGTCGATGGCCGCCTTGTTGATGACGGGCAGGGTTCCGGGCAGGGCGAGGACGACGGGGTCCGTCAGCGTGTTTGGTTCTTCGCCATAGACGTAGGGGGCGGAGGCGAACGCCTTCGTCTTTGTCTTGAGCTGAACGTGGACTT
>JBAZHO010000094.1:0-7195 GCA_041652375.1 Opitutales bacterium
AGCAGGGGCTGATTTTCCACCTCGAAACCAAGGTCACGGGCTGCGAAGTCAAGAACGGCAAGGCCGTGGTGACGGCGCAGAAGGGCGACAAGACCCTGACTTTCGAGGCCGACAAGGTGCTCGTTTCCGTGGGCCGCAGGCCGAACACGGCGGGCCTGAATCTTGAGGCTGCGGGCGTGACGCTCGACGCGAGGGGCCGCATCGAAACCGACGCGCAACTGCGCACGAAGGCGGCGGGCATATGGGCCATCGGCGACCTCGCGGCTGGCCCGATGCTCGCGCACAAGGCGGCGGCGGAAGCCCGTCAGGTGGCCGAGCGCATCGCGGGGCGCACGGTCCCGGCGCTGAATTACGATCTTGTCCCCGGCGTGGTCTATACCAGCCCGGAAGTGGCCAGCGCGGGCCTTACGGAGCGCACGGCCAAGGAGCGCGGCATCGAATACAAAGTCGGCAAGTCCTATTACGCGGCCAACGGGCGCGCCCTTGCCAGCGACGCGGCGGACGGCTACGCGAAGGTGCTTTCCGACAAGGCGACGGACAAGCTGCTGGGCGTGCAGATTGTGGGCGCAGGCGCGTCCGAACTGATAGCGGAGGCCGTTGCGCACATGGAATACGGCGGCAGCGCGGAGGACATAGCCCTGTGCGTCCACGCGCACCCCACCCTGTCCGAAGTGCTGAAGGCGGCGGCGGAGTAAAGCCCCTCCGATCAGTTTCGCACACCGCCGAGCTTGCCAGCTTCAAATAATGCAATATATAGTTGGCCTGAACGTAACGCCCCGTTGCTATGTCCAAACAGATAGGCAATCGAAAATATAGCGTTTTTTACAAAACGCTTGCTCAAAGCGTACCGACGCTCGAACACGAACTGTCCTGTAATGTCTTTCGATGCGTCACTCTTGAATGGGTCCACCCTGATTATCTGATATCGGGAGAAGGAACTCGGAAGAAGGGCAGCCGCTGGATGCAGGCCAACCGCTTCCGTGTCGTTCATGCGTCTTCTTCTGATAGTCTTGCCCTTTCAGAAGCAAAACGGACCGTAGAAAAATACGGAGTTCCTGCATCTAATTCTCCGACATGGTCGATTATCCCGATCAGATTGCATCTTCACAGGGTTATAAACATCAAGAGCTTGGACAAACAAGTGGCAATCCCTTCTGTAAACAGGCTTCTCACTAACGACTGGAGGAGCATGAAATCGGAATCACAGTCTCAAGCGATTGGGCGGGCACTTCATGTCTTAGGCGTGGAGGGGGTTTTAGTTCCATCAGCGATTGACCCTATGCAAGAGAACATATACTGGTTCCCGGATAATATTCAAAAAAACAGCATCATTGAAATCATTGATTGCCAGAATCTTATCAGACGGATTCGTAAATAGACATGTAAATTTACATATAAATGTTGCCGTGGCGCCGATATTAGAACAAGATACTTTCATGGAAACCATGATTAAACATGCCGCAGAGACCGTCCCGGTTCCGGCTCGCAAGAGACCCAGCGTGACTCTTCGTTCCGTCAATTCGGAAACAAGCGAGGTGTCTGCGATCGACCAGATGTCCAAAGAGTTCTCCCTTACGAGAGACGAGCTTTCCCGCATGACTGGATTTTCCATAAGCTCACTTGCAAAGTGGTGCTCGGGCAAACCTCCCACGGGAGTGGCAGTAAAAAACATGCATGAAACGCTGCGCCTGCTGGAAGAGCTTGCATCCGTCATGGACCGAAAGAGTGTCCGTGTGTGGCTCAAGAAACCCAATCCAGCATTTGGCAGATCAACTCCGATGCAGGTAATTGAACGAGGAGAATCCAATCGAATATACAGAATGATTTACGAAATTCAGACTGGGCAGCCTTACTAGGGCGGGCCTGATGCTCAGTGCCCAATTTCCCCGAAGGCGGCGGCGGAAGTGATTTCCCGCCGCCTTTGCGCGTACAAATATCCCCCCTCCGGCGGCTATGGCGCGTCATTCCTTGTAGTTGGCTTGATATTCCCCTACAAATGGGAGCGGAAAGAAATCTCCCGACCCCCATTTCCCGCAAAACGAGACAAACACCCCGAAAAACGCAAGAGACATGGCAAAAGTCGCTGTAATACTGGCTGGATGCGGATTCTATGACGGAGCCGAGGTTCAGGAATCTGTAATCACCCTTCTGGAACTGGACAAGGCAGGCGCGGAAGTGCAGTGCTTCGCCCCGGACATCCAGCAGGAACACGTAATAAACCATCTGGACGGCGAGATTTCCAGCTACCGCGAACGCAGCGTCATCGAGGAGGCGGCGCGCATCGCGCGGGGCAACATCGTCCCCGTCACCGACGCAAAGGCCTCGGACTTCGACGCGCTGATAATGCCCGGCGGCTTCGGCGTGGCCAAGAACCTTTGTAGCTTCGCCTTCGACGGACCCCTCTGCGCCGTGGACGGCGAGGTGGAACGCTTCATTCTGGACATGTATCATGCCAAGAAGCCCATCGGGGCCATCTGCATTTCCCCGGCCCTCGTGGCCCGCGTGCTGGGCGTGGAAGACATTTCCGTGAAGGTGACCATCGGCCACGACAAGAAGACGGCTCAGGCCATCCGCGACTGCGGGGCCGAACACGTCAACTGCGACGTGGACCGCATCGTGATCGACGAGGAGCACAAGATCGTCTCCACCCCGGCCTACATGTTCGAAGCCGCCAGCATTGCCAAGGTGTCCGAGGGCATATCCAAGCTGGTGAAGGCCGTGCTCGAACGCGTCTAGGACAACCCGGAATGCGCACGACAAGGGGCATCTCAGGACGATTCGCAGCGTGGCTGCCAGCCCTCTGCCTTCTCCTCGCGCCCCCGGCCCCGCTCCCCGGTCAGCAGCAGGACGCGGGCATCGTGCCGGACTCCCCCGTCGAACGTTTCCGCATCTACGGCTTCGATCAGCAGAGCGGCTGGCGGGCATGGCAGATGGAAGGCCGCCTTGCGGAGTTTCCCGGCGGGGGCCTCGTGACCGTGCGCGACATGCGCCTGCGCGTCTTCGCGCCGGATGCCGAGCAGAGCGTCGAACTGGTCATCGACAGCCCCGTGGCAAGCGTGCCGCCCTCCCAGGGCGCGGTGAGCGGGCCGGACGAGATATTCGTCACCGCGAAGGGCTTTTTGCTCGGCGGAGAGGACTGGACATGGCACACACAAGAACGAAGGCTGACAATACGGGCCAAAGCTCACGCCGTGATCGACGGAGTCCTTGGCCCCATACTGGAATGATCTTCATGAGCCGAAAGCTGTATTTAATCCTCCTTCTGGCCGCCTGCCTCGCGTCGGGACCGGCGGCCCGCGCCGCAGACACCCCGCAGACCGTCATCGACAGCGACAAGCTGGACCTTGTGGCCGGGGAGACGACGAACAGTTTCGTCTTCGAGGGCAATGTGAACGCCGACGGGCAGGGAATGCTACTGACCTGCGAACGGCTCGAAGTGCTCGCCGCCCGCACCGCCTCGGCCAAGGGAACCGTGGGCAAGATGGGCGCGGTTGAGAGCGTCGTGGCCACGGGCAACGTGCGCATCGAGCAGGCGGGCCGCGTGGCCGTGGCGGGAAAGGCCGAGGTCATGCCTGCCGAGGGACTCGTGATACTGTCTGACCACCCGAAGATCATAGACTCCCGCGCCACCGTGGAGGGCTGGAAAATCATTTACAACAGCAAGGACCGCACCGTGCAGGTCCTGCCGACGCCGCCGGAACTCCAGACGGAAGGCAGCAAGGGCGGGCGCAGCCGCGTGGTGCTCTCCGAAGACGCGATCCCGAAGCTGGACTACGAAAAGGTGCTCGGCAACGAGCCGCCGCCCCCGCCGCCGGAAGAACCGGACCCCGCCCCTTCCACGGACGCCCCGGAACCGGACCCCGCCCCTTCAACGAACGCCCCGGAAGCGCCCGCCGACACGCAATGACGCCGACGCAGCCACAACCCTTCATCTCCACAAAGGGGCTAGTGCGCGAGTACGGCCGCCGCGCCGTCGTGGACGGGGTGGACCTCGAAGTGCATGCAGGGGAGATCGTCGGCCTGCTCGGCCCCAACGGCGCGGGCAAGACCACCAGTTTCTACATGATCGTGGGCCTGATTCGGGCCACGCGCGGCAAGGTGTTCATCAACAACGCGGACGTGACCAACGTGCCCATGTTCAAACGCGCCCGCCTCGGCATCGGCTACCTGCCGCAGGAACCCAGCATATTCCGCCGCCTGACCGTGGAGCAGAACCTGCGCGCCGTGGCGGAAACGCTGACGTCCAAACGCGCAGAGCGCCGTCAGATCGTCGAGCATTCCCTCGAAGAACTGGGGCTGACCAAGCTGGCCCGGCAACGCGCCTACACCCTTTCCGGCGGCGAACGGCGCAGGCTGGAAATCGCCCGCGCGCTGGTCACGCGGCCCCGCTTCCTGCTGATGGACGAGCCCTTCAGCGGCGTGGACCCCATCAGCGTGCAGGAGGTGCAGCACATCGTGCGCGAGCTCAAGACCAAGGGCATAGGCGTGCTGATAACGGACCACAACGTGCGCGAAACCCTCAGCATCGTGGACCGCGCCTACCTGATGCACAACGGCAAGGTGCTCTGCGAAGGCACAAGCGAGGAGCTGATCAACGACCCCGACAGCCGCAAGTTCTATCTGGGCGAATCCTTCAAGCTGTAAGGTTCTCCGACACTCGGCTTTGATAGTGCCAAAGGGCGTAAAATCCGCTTAGCTACCGGGCAGAATGCCGCAGATCATACCCAACGACTGGACCAGCCCGCAATTTATCGAAGCGGCTTACTCCGTCGCCCTGCTCGGCTTGGGGACCATAAGCATCATCTACCTGCTGCTGCAAAGGCAGCGCTGGCGCGGCCTGCCCCCGCCCGGCGCACGCGTCTGGCAGATAGGCTGGCTGGACATGGGCATCCTGTTCTGCCTGCTGTTCATGTGGTCCGTTCTGGTGGGATCCATCACGATGCACATCATGCCCGCTGCGGACGGCGCGGACGAACCCCTGCGTGTCTGGCGGGCGGCGCTGGACGGCTTTCTGCTTCAGATCGGCATAGCGGTCATATTCATTTTTTTCTGGATCGCGCAGCCCTTCCAGAACCGACTCTCCTTCAACAGCGCCCGGATGGAAAGCGGCCCGGCCTTCCGCAAGGCCCTGCTGTTCTTCCTCGCCTTCACGCCGCTGCGCTTCCTTCTGGAGGCCGCGTGGCTGGGCCTGATAGGGCAGCTCGGCAAACTGGGCATAGAGGTTCCCCTTGACGAGCAGTCCGCCGTGGGCCTGTTCGACGGCAGGACCCCGCCGCTGGCCTTCGCGGCGATGCTGCTGCTGGCCGCGCTGATCGCCCCGGTGGTGGAGGAACTGGTCTTCCGTGCCGGACTGTACCGCTTCCTGAAGGGCCGCATGAGGCAGAACACAGCAATAATCATCAGCGCGGCCCTGTTCGCCACGCTGCACGCAAACGTGATGGCCTTCCCCACCCTGATGTTTCTCGGCGTTGCGCTCTGCGTAGCGTACGAGTCCACGGGCAACATCAAGGTCCCCATGTTCTTCCACGCCATTTTCAACGTGAACTCCATCTTCCTGATAGTGCTGCAATCGCTCCACGGAAAGGTATGAGATAAGAGGCAGACTAAAATTTATCCAATCTACGGATGTCTTGTCCTCCTTTCGAGTTGATCATGGAACACATGTTACACGCCAGCCTTGGCGGACTATGAATCCTTTCACCGACGACAGTTCAACTAGCGTTGCCTCCCTTGGCGAAACGCGCCTTCTTGCGCGCATCCGCGAATGGCTGGGCGAGGCCGCGCCGCCGCCGCCGCAGGGCATGGGCGACGACTGCGCCGTTACGGATGGCCGCGCGAACCTGCTGACCTGCGACAGCCTCGTGTTCGGCAGGCATTTCGACGCGGACTGCCCGCCTGAACTGGCCGGGGAGAAGCTTCTCAAGCGCAACCTGAGCGACATCGCCGCGATGGGCGGCATCCCGGCGGACGCGCTCGTGGCCATGTTCATGCCGGGCAAGCTGTCCATCGAATGGCTCGCGCGCTTCACAAAGGGACTCGCCCGCGCCGCGCTGCGCTACAACACGAACATCTCTGGGGGCGACATCGCGCAGAGCGACGGCTTTCTGGGCGCGACGCTGACCCTTAGCGGTCGCGCCGCCCGCCCTCTGCGCCGGGGCACGGCAGGAGCCGGGGACCTGCTCTACGTCACCGGCCCGCTGGGCGGCTCCATACGCGGGCATCACCTGACCTTCGAACCGCGCCTTGAACAGGGCATGTTTCTGGCCCGCATCCCCGCCGTGACGGCCTGCATGGACCTCACGGACGGCCTCGCCAAGGACGCGCCCTCGCTCTGCGGACCGGGCCTTGCCGCCGCGCTGGACCTCGACGCGCTGCCGCCCTCCGTGGACGCGCTGGAGATCGCCGGGGCGGACGCGAAGGACCTGCTGGCGCACATGCTCTGCGACGGCGAGGACTACGAGCTTCTGTTCGCGCTCAAGGCGGAGGCGGCGGAAGAATTTGAACGCGACTGGGAGGACCGCTTTTCCGCCCCGCCCTTCCGCATCGGCCATGTCGCGGAACGCGCGGACGGCGGCCCGCAACTAATCGACGCGAACACGGGCAAGGCCCTGACATTCAGCGGCTATGAACATCTTCGACAGGCTTAGGCAGGGCATACAGACCGCCAGCGCGGAAGACACAGCCGCCGTCGCGGCGGAGCTTGCCGCCGCGCTAGCGCCGGACAGCGTCGTGGCCCTGCACGGGGAACTGGGCAGCGGAAAGACGACATTCGTGGCCGGGATGGCCCGGACTTGGAACATTGCCCAGCCCGTGACAAGCCCCACCTACAACCTCTTCACCCTGTATAAAGGGACGCGGATGCTGGCGCATCTGGACGCCTACCGCCTGCGCGGCGCGGAGGACATGGACGCGCTAATGATCGAAGAATTCATCCGCAGCCCCTACTGCATGGCGGTGGAATGGCCGGAAAACGTGCTCGAATGGCTCCCGGAAAACGCCCTGCATCTGCGCCTGCGCGACATGGGCGAGGGCAGACGCGAGATACGGCTGGACTGAGGCCGCGCCCTTCGCCCGTCAGCGGTACAGCCGCCTGCGCAGCCAGAACGCGGCGTGGACGAGCGCCAGCATCACGGGCACTTCGACCAGAGGGCCGATCACCGCGGCGAAGGCGACGCCGCTGTGTATGGTGAAAACG
>JBAZHO010000095.1:0-7135 GCA_041652375.1 Opitutales bacterium
GTGTACGCGCGGTTTTCCGTTCTTGGGATAGGCGCACGAAGTCGCCGAAAGGGCACAGCCCTTCGGATGCGAAGCATCCAAGGGTGCAGGGCGCGTCCGCCCTGCCGTCCGCCCTGCCTATTCGGAAGTGTCGGGGGCGTCGGGGCTGCTTGCGGACGACTCGGCCAACGCTCTGCCGCCACCTATGCCGCCCGCGCTGGCCACACGCTCGAAAATCAACTTGGTGATCTCCTGCACGACAGGCTCATTCTCCATCAAGTACTGCTTGGCCGCCTCGCGCCCCTGACCGATCAAATTACCATTGTAGCTAATCCACGAACCCCGCTTCTCCAGAATCTTGTGCTCAAGGCCAAGATCCAAGACGCTACCCGTGCGACTAATACCCTCATTATACATGATGTCGAACTCGCACTCATTGTACGGCGGGGCCACCTTATTCTTCACCACCTTCACGCGCGTGCGGTTGCCGACCACCTTGCCCGAACTCTCCTTGATCTGGCCGATCCGACGAATATCGATACGGATAGACGCGAAAAACTTCAAAGCGCGCCCGCCGGGCGTCGTCTCCGGGCTACCGAACATCACGCCGATCTTCTCACGAATCTGGTTGGTGAAAATGCAAACGCAATGTGTGCGGTTAATGGCCGCCGTGAGACGACGCATCGCGCTGCTCATCATGCGTGCCTGAAGCCCGATGGTGGAGTCTCCGAACTGCCCCTCAAGCTCCGCCTTGGTCACCAGCGCGGCCACGGAGTCGATCACCACGATATCGATAGCGCCCGAACGGATCAGCGCCTCGGCGATGTTCAGCGCGTCCTCGCCACATTCCGGCTGGGAAACGAGCAGATTGTCCACGTCCACGCCAAGAATGCGGGCGTAGCGCGGGTCGAGGGCGTGCTCCACGTCGATGAACACTGCGCGACCGCCGTTCTTCTGCGCCTGCGCGATAAGGGAAAGGCAAAGGGTCGTCTTGCCGCTGGACTCCGGTCCGTAGATCTCTGCGATGCGCCCGCGCGGCAGGCCGCCCACGCCAAGGGCAAGGTCGATGGCGACCGAACCGGTCGAAATCACGTCGATATCGATCTTGGAAGCGTCGCCGATGCGCATGATAGCGCCGTCGCCGAATTGCTTATTGATGGACGAAAGAGCCAGATCGAGTTCGCGGTTGCCGCTGTCGGGAGCGGGTTCGGTGCTGCGGGGACGTGCCATGATTTTGAAAGAATATACGGGTTGATCGACGGGTTTCGCCATCCAGCGGCGATGAAAGCATCATGCTTAATCCGCCCGCGCCCTGCAAGAACAAATGTAATAATGTTCACCTGTTCCGTTTGGAACGCCGCCGGGGTGGACAAGCCCCGCCCGATGCCGCTAGAATACGCGCATGAGCATCCGCCATGTGGTATGGGACTGGAACGGCACGCTGCTGGACGACGTCTGGCTATGCGTGGACGTGCTCAACACGATGCTCGAACGCCGCGGACTGCCCAAAGTGAACAACGAGCACTACCTGCGCAACTTCCGCTTCCCCGTGGTGGAAGTTTACCGCGACTTTGGCTTCGACATCACGAACGGGGCCTTCGAACGCATGAGCGCCGAATACATCGACGCCTATCAAGCCCGCCGCGAACAGTGCGCCCTGCACGCCGACGCGCACGAAGTGCTCGCCGCGCTGAAAAAGGCCGGCTACGGCCAGTCGATCCTCTCCGCCTACCGGCAGGACATGCTAGACAGCATGATATCCGGCATGAAACTGGACCATTACTTCGACTACCTCGCGGGCAACAGCAACATCTACGCCGCCAGCAAAGTCGATTACGGCAGACGCCTGCTCGAAAAGATCGGCGTGGCCAAGGACGAAGTCGTGATGATAGGCGACACCGAGCACGACCACGAAGTGGCGAACGAACTAGGCATCCCCTGCATCCTGCTAGCGCACGGCCACAACGAACGCCCAAGGCTGGAAAAGACCGGCGCGAAAGTCCTCCCCGACCTAAAGGCCGTTGCGCGGGAACTGGGCGTGTAGAGCGATTGCCAAAAGTTTTCCAAAATTTCGGAAAGAAGACATTTATCCGCAGATAAGCAGGGATAACGAAGGGATTAGAAAATCAGAACGTCTTCTTTTTCAATAATCTGCGTAAATCCTGCCAATCCATGTAATCCGTGTAATCTGCGGATGAACTTTTATATCCCTCTTACTCCACCTCCAGAATCGCGCCCTTTAGGTATTCTGTTTCGGGGATGCCAAGGACCACGGGATGGTCCGTCGGCTGGCCCGTCTGGGCTATCACGCGCACGCGGCGTCCGGCGTCTGCGGCGGCGTCGGCTAGCATCTCCATATACAGCTCGCGGCTCACGCTCTTGGAGCAGGAATACGTCGCCAGAATGCCGTTGGGGGAGAGCATGCGCATCGCCCGCAGGTTCAGTTCCTTGTAGCCGCGCAGCGCACCGTCCACCGAGGCCTTGTTGCGGGCGAAGCTGGGCGGGTCCAGCACTATGAGGTCGTAGCGCGAGTCGCGGTTCGCGGTGAAGTAGTCAAAAAGGTTTGCCGCCTCGAAGCGGGCGGGCAGGGCGTTGTGGGCCGCGTTGGCTTTGGCCTGCTCGACGGCGAGTTCGCTGCTGTCCACTCCGAGCACGCTTGCGGCCCCCTGCAGGGCGCACTGAAGGCCGAAGGCCCCCTGATTGCAGAAACCGTCCAGCACCCTGCGTCCGGCGGCCATGGAGCCGACCAGCAGGTGCTGCGCCCTCTGGTCCAGATAGAAGCCCGTCTTCTGCGCCCCGGCCAGATCGAGGAAGTAATCCACCCCGTCGATGTTCAGCCAGCGCGGTTCCAGCGGGTTGCCCGAAAGCGTGCGCACTTCCGTCGGCAGGCCCTCGTATCTGCGGCCCGGCGCGTCGTTGCGGAAGAGGACCTCCCGCGCGCCCGTCATCTCCAGCAGCAAGCGGGCGATCTGGTCGGCCTTTCTGTCCATGGCCAGCGTCAAAGTCTGCACCACGAGCACGTCGCCGTACTGGTCCGCCACGAGGCCCGGCAGTTCGTCGGCCTCGGACCACACGAGACGGCGCACGTTTTCGGCGGCCCGGCGGGCGAGGGCTTTTGAAATGGCCTCTTTAAGAAAGGATGCGTCGAAGGCGCGTTCTCCCCGCGCATAGCGCCGCCACACGATCTGCGAAGCGCCGTTGCAGATGCCGCTTCCAAGCAGGCGGCCCCGCGCGTCGCGCATCAGCACGCCCTCGCCGTCGGCTCCTTCCGGGGGTTCTGCGGAGATTTCTCCGGCGAAGACCCAGGGATGACCGTGCAGGACGCGGGCTTTGCGCGCGTCGCTCTTCAAAGATAGTTCCAGCATTGAAGGTACTCAAATCGCTAAGCGGACGCGGACGCGAGCAAGAAAGCGATTCCCGGCCCCCCGCTTTCCTTCGTTCCCCGAATAGCGGCTTTTCGGGGCGGAATCTGCCTCGGGGAGTCGCGCCCGGACCCGGCGGGCATACAAAATTGCTCATATGGGCCTTGGCAGCGTTACATATCGTGCGCAGGGCTTGACCTCGTGTCAGATTTAGGACTCGATGAAAAAACTTTACTCATTGAAGCCTTATGGCCGAGGAAACGCCCCGGAACGAACCGTCCGAATCCCCTGACGTGGATATCGATCTTGCCAGTCTCAACGATCTTGCCCTCGGGCCGAGATGGAGCAGTGGTCCTGTGCGCGACAACGTGCCCAAGCCGAGCTTCCGCGACGAGCGGGATCAAGGCCCCAGGACGCCCCGTCCCGGCGGGCAGGCTCCGCGTCGTGACCGCCGCCCCCAGCGCAGCAAAAGCGAGGGCGTGGCCGAACCAGCCCCGTCCGGGGATCGTCCGGCACGCGCAGAGCGTCCGCAGCACGACTCGCGCGACTCAAGAGCGCCGCGCCGCGACTTCCGTCCGCCCCCGCCCCCGCCGCCCTTCAAGCCGATTGTGGAGGTGGCCCTCTACCCGGAGGAGAATCCTTTCAAGCTGCTCTGCAATGCCATCAAGAATTCCGCCCGCACTTACGAGCTTTTCGAAATTGCGCGCCTGATCCTTGAAAAGCCGGAGCGTTTCGTCGTCGTCGCGCATCCCATCCCGGAAACCCAGCCTGCGACAATCTTCGTGTCCGTGCCGGACAACATCCCCTTCGAGACCGAGGACGCGGCGTTGAGCCACGTTTTCGCCACTCACGCGGACATGTTTCTGGTGGTCGAGGAAGTGGAAGTGGACCCCCCCAAGGGCAACTTCCAGATCGTCAACCGCTGCGGCATCACCGGCGAACTGCTCGGCCCGCCGAACTATCACCGCTACCAGCAGATAGTCCAGAACCACTTCGCAACGCGCATTTCGAACATTCCCTACGAGCGTTTCCTTTCCCGCATCGAAGGAGTGCGCGAAAAGGAAGTCATCGACCAGTGGGTGGACAAGATGCGCAAGCAGACGCGCTTCAGGCTCAAGGAGCCGATCGAGGGCGCGCCATCGGAATTCGACAGCCTTGAAAGCGTCCGCTTCCACCTCGTGCTTCACGCCAAGGAGAAGCTGGTCCGCGCCGTGCAGAACGCCCGTTTTGAAGGCCGCCTTATCGAGCAGATGCCCGCTGGCGCGATTCGTCAGAGCGTCGAGGCGGTGCTCGAACTGCAACGCCGTTTCCCGCTGGACACTGCGAACAACCTTCGCGGTCGTCTGCGCCGCATGGGCTTCAGCGTTTATAAGAAAGGCTCCAAGGGCATTTCCTACGTCTGCGCCATACGCCGCGCATTCCGCAAGCCCGGAGAGAGTTTCGGCGAAAGCGTCCAGCAGCTCATCGAGTTTGTCGAGGCGCATCCCGGCTTCCCCGCGTCGGACCTGCCGAAGGAATATCTCGGCACGGAGATTCCCGAAGCCGGCGAAAGCGCGATGCCCCCGGAAGATCTCGAAAGGCTCCGGCTGCTGCGCAACGACCTTCGCTGGCTAATCACCAGCGGCTACGTGACAGAGTACAGCAACGGCAAGCTCTTCGCCCCGCCGCCCCAGTCGGGCGCAACGGCGTCCGACGACGGTGATTCCTCATCCGAGGAAGAAGCCGCTCCGGTGGTCGAAGCCGATGCCGCACCCGTTGCGGAAGTGACGCCCGAGGCCGCACCCGCCGCCGTGGTTGAGACCGCGCCAGTCGAGGAAGTGACGCCCGAGGCCGCACCCGCCGCCAAGGTCGAAGCCGTCACGGAAGCTGCGGAAATTTCCGAACCTCAGGCGGAAACGACCGAAGAGAACCCCGCTGGCAGCGTCGGCTGAACATAAGCCGGAGTTTGATCGACAGGGTAGATGTGCGTATCTTGCATGCGCGGGAGAATATCGTGCTCCCGCAACACTTCTTAACGTCATATGTCACGTCAAGTCGTCTTGGTTCTCTGTACCGGCAATTCGTGCCGCAGCCATATGGCGCAGGGCATCCTGCAATCCATTATGGGCGATACGATTGAAGTGCTCAGCGCGGGGACAAAGCCCGCAGGCTACGTCCATCCCATGGCCGTGCAGGTCATGAAGGAAATCGACATCGACATTTCGGACCACAAGTCCCGCCATCTGGACGAATACTTGGACAGGCATATCGACGCGGTGGTGACGGTGTGCGGCGAAGCCAACGAGAACTGCCCGGTTTTCCCCGGCAACGTGAAACGGTACCACTGGGGCTTCGCGGACCCCGCCAAGGCGACGGGCACGGAGCAGGAGAGACTGGCGCAGTTCCGCAAAGTGCGGGACCAGATTCGCATCGTCATGGATACGTGCACCATCGGACGCCTTGAACGCGGCGAGATCGAAGGGGCATTGAGCGCGCCTTGATTATGGTGTTTTCAAAAGTCCGCCGAATTACCAGAGAACAAAGAGAAGAGTTTTATCCGCAGATAAGCAGGGATAAAAAAAGGGATTAGAAAATTAGAAAGTCTTCTTTTCAATAATCTGTGTAATCTGTGGATAAATCTCCTGTCTTTGATTTTGGGTTGTTTCGGAAACCGTTATAAATCTAGCCCCCGACGATATGGAAGCTGAATGTGGGACATGCACAAGTCGCCGTCTGGGCGTGCTGGACCGCTTTCTGACGCTGTGGATCGTCCTAGCGATGGCGGCGGGCGTGTCCGTTGGCGCGCTTTGGAAGGGTGCGACGGGTTTTCTCGACGGCCTGCAAGTGGGCACGACGAACATTCCCATCGCCGTCGGCCTTATCCTGATGATGTATCCGCCGCTGGCCAAGGTGGATTACCTGAAGCTGCCCAAGGTGTTCCGCAACACCCGCGTGCTCGCGCTCTCGATGGTGCAGAACTGGCTGATCGGGCCGTTCCTGATGTTCGCGCTGGCCGTGATCTTTCTGCGCGGCTACCCGGAGTACATGACGGGCGTCATCATGATCGGGCTTGCCCGTTGCATCGCCATGGTGCTCGTGTGGAACAGTCTCGCCGAGGGGGATTCCGAATACGCGGCGGCTCTTGTCGCCTTCAACAGCATCTTCCAGATACTATTTTTCAGCGTTTACGCATGGTTCTTCATCACCTTCCTGCCGCCGCTGTTCGGGCTGGAGGGTAGCGTGGTGCAGGTGACGATGGGGCAGGTGGCCCGCAGCGTGTTCATCTATCTGGGCATCCCCTTCCTCGCCGGGATGCTGACGCGCTTTGCCGGGGTGGCGCTCAAGGGCGTTCAATGGTATGAAAAGGTGTTCATCCCGAAGATCAGCCCCCTGACGCTGGTCGCGCTGCTGTTCACGATCGTGGTCATGTTCAGCCTCAAGGGCGACCGCATCGTGGAACTGCCCTTCGACGTGTTGCGCATCGCCGTCCCGCTCACGATCTACTTTGTCGTGATGTTCTTCGTCAGCTTCCTGATGGGGCGACGCGCCGGGGCGGACTATCCGCAGAGCGTCACGCTGGCCTTCACGGCGGCGAGCAACAATTTCGAACTGGCCATAGCCGTGTCCGTGGCCGTTTTCACCATACACAGCGGCGTCGCCTTCGCCGCGGTGATCGGCCCTCTGGTCGAAGTGCCCGTGATGCTGGCGCTCGTCCACGCCGCGTTCTGGCTGCGCAGGCGGCTGTACCGCTGACGGGCAAAGGGCGCGGCCTCAGTCCAGCCGTATCTCGCGTCTGCCTTCGCCCGTGTCGCGCA
>JBAZHO010000096.1:0-7127 GCA_041652375.1 Opitutales bacterium
TTTAAACTACCTAAGACCCAATCCTTATCTTTAGCCGCCTATGGCTTCGCGGAAGATTTCCGGCGTGGGGCAGTTGGCTGTAAAGCTGATCTTCCTGCCTTCGTGTTCTAGGCTCAGGCTGATGGCTGCGGCGTGAAGGCAGAGGCGTTTGATGCCTAGTTCCCGGGCCGCTTTCTTGTTCCATGCGAAGTTGCCGTACGTGGCGTCTCCCACGATGGGGAGATGCCGGCTCGCGCACTGCACGCGGAGCTGATGCGTGCGGCCTGTGGCGGGTTCCAGCGACAGCAGCGTGAGAAGCTGGCCGTTGCGGGCTTCTCCGCGTTTGAGGACGCTGGCCTGCGCCTCGGACATATCGCCGGAACCAACGCTGGTGCGCGCCCCGGCGCGGCCCTCGCCTTTTTCCGTGCGCAGCTTGTCCCGCCATGTGCGGCGTCCGCGTCCGGCGTCGCCGAAGACGAGGGCTTCGTAGGTCTTGCGCACCATGTGCCGCGCGAACAGCGCCCTAGTCCTTGCGGCGAGCGCGGCGTCCGCGCATAGCAGAAGCAGGCCGGAGGTGGGGCCGTCGAGGCGGTGCAGAAGGAACAGGTCGCTCCCGTCGGGCAGCAGGTAGCACTCGCGCTCAAGGTCGTACGGGGCGGCCAGCAGCGCGCCTTTGTCGATCTTGCCCTTCTCGTTCGGATGCGCGCGCAGGCCCTCGGGTTTGTAGATGGCCAGAAGACCGTCGCTTTCGCCAATCACGCGCGCGCCGTCCGCAAGCGGCAGCGTGGGGCCTTCGTCCTTCGTTGGCTTGTTCGCGCTCATCGCTAGTAGAAGAACTGGACTTTTACCTCCGTGCGCTCTCCGAGCACCTTGACCATGTCCGATGTCCACTCGAAATACGGCGCGTTGCTCAGGATGGCGTCCTTGCAACGCCACTGGGCGATCTGGCTGGCGTTGCTTTCCAGTATGCGCAAGTCCTCGATCTGCCCGTCGTGGGTGATGAAGAAGCTGATCCTGACAAAAACGCGGGAATCGCCCACCACGATCTGTCCGCCACGGTTCAGGTCGTTCCACTTCGTGCCTATGACCTCGAACATGCGCGAAAGGTAGTCGCCGTATTCGCTCAGTTTGCTGTCGAAGGCAAGAAAGCCGTTGGGCGTGGCCAGACCGCTCACGGACTTGCGCACCAGCGTGGGCATCGCGCCGGGCAAGGTCAGTCGCGGGCGCGGTTGCGGCTTCATGCCCGAGGGGTCGGACGGGTCGCTTTTGGGCTGCTCCATCCTGACGAAGGGGTTGGTTATAACCGCCGGGATCTCGCGTTCGTCCGGCGCTTTTTCCGGTATCTCCTCCTTCTTGCCGGGCTTGAAAATTTCGGCGTATCCCTGCCCGCCGCTCTGGGGGTTCTGCTCGGCTATGGCTGCCGGGGCGGGCGGCGTGGGCTTCTCGTTCTGCTTCTCCCGCTGCCCCTCGGCCTGCTGCTCCTCCTGCTTCTGCTGCTGGTCCCGCCGTTGCGGGTTCTGCGTGTCGTTCTTGGAATCCTCCACGAGTTCCTGCATCGTGGCCGGCTGGCCCCTCAGCCCGCTCTGGAGGGCATTGGAGTCCTCTTCCTTCCCGTCCTCCACCTCCGGCATGTCGCCCGTCTTGTCCTTGGACTCGATCTTCTGCGACGCCTGCTGGTCCTTGGAGGAAAAGTTCGTCGTGTCGTCCGGCTTGTTCTCCGGGGCGTCCGTAGCCTGCACGTACTGGTCCGGCGGCTGGGGCGGAGGCTCGTCTTCGCGCACCATGTGAATCTTGTATTGCGACTGCGGCGCGGCGCTTTTCCACGCGGACGGATCGACGGTTATGAAACGTTCCGGTATCGTCAGCAGCAGCACGGCGTGAATGAGCACCGTGACGAACATTACCACGACAGCCGTGCTGAGGCTCTGCCTGTTGGGCGGGCCGACATCGACAAGGTCCACGCGGTATTCGCGTCTCTTATGGTGCGAACGCTTGTTCGCTGGCGTTGTGCTGCTCACTACTTTGGAAATCCGCTAGGAGGCGGACTACGGGAGGCGGTGGGATTCTTCCTTGAGTCCCACGGAGACTGCAAGCTGTTCCAGCATTTCGTGCAGGGCCTCCATGGGCAAGCCCATGATGTTGGTGAGAGAACCCTCGAAATGATCTATGATTATCTCCCTGCCTTCCTGAATGCCGTAGGCTCCGGCCTTGTCCAGAGGGTTGACGATGTCGAAGTAGCGCGTGAGCGCGGCTTCGTCCAAAGTGCGGAACACCACGCGGCTTTCCTCGCAGCGTTCGATGCGTATGCCGTCGCTGCGGCGCTGTAGCAGCACGGCGGTGAACACGGCGTGGGCGCGGCCCGAGAGACGGGCCAGCATGCGCCGCGCCTCGGCCATGTCCGCCGGTTTGCCCAGCAGTTCCCCGTCCAGCGCCACCGTGGTGTCCGCAGACAGCACGAGGCGTCCGGGATGCGCGGCGGCGGCGGCATCGCCTTTTCTGGCGGCGTTGTGCAGCACCAGTTCGCGCGGGTCGGCGTCTGAGGCCTCCCACTCATCGACGATGGGCACGTCTATGTCGAAGGCGATACCGTCGCGGGCAAGAAGCTCGCTGCGGCGCGGGGAACGGGATGCGAGCAGTATGCGCGGAAGAAAGTCCGTGTTCATCGGGTCAGACGGCTCTCCACCTGCCCGAGCACGCGCGCGAGGTCCACGCGCGCAAGGTCGTAGCGCAACAGGGCGTCCACGAGGGTGTCGTTCGCGTCGGCCAGAGAAAGCTGTGCGCTGATGACATCGCTGTTGTCCGTCACGTTGGCCTCAAAGCGTTCGCGGGCGTATTTCAGCTCCAGCTCGCCAAGGCTCACGGCCTCCCGTGCCAGCGGAATCTCCTCCCAACGCTGCCGCACAGCCTCCAAGGCCAGATTGTACGCCGTATGCACGGAGTCGCTGATCTGGCGTATGCGCTGCTCCTGCTGGCGGATCAGGGCGCGGGCCTGCATCTTCTCCGCCCCTATCCTGCCGCCTTCCCAGAGGGGCACGTTCATCGTCAGGCCTATCGCCCATACCTCCCCGCCCTCGCCGTCGCCGGGCAGTCTGGACGTGTGCCCGTACTGGCCCTGCACGGCCATGCTGGGGAAGCGCTGCCAGTCGGCGGCCCTCTCGGCGACCTTGTTGCGCTGCAAAAGTTCGTTCGCGGCCTTGTATTCCGGGCGGCTCTCAAGGACGCTGTGCCAGTCCGGGACAAAGAGAGTGTCCGGCGGCAGCGGCTCCACCAGCACGAGCGATATCTTCAGTTCCGGGTCCAGCCCTATCGTCTGCAGAAGCTGGAGCCGCGACTGGTCCAGCACCGTCTGCTCTGCGAGCAGGCGCTGGCGGTCCTTGGACAGGGCGACTTTGGCGCGGGTGAGGTCCAGTTCCGTCGCAACGTCGGCCTCGCGGCGCTTCGCGGCTATGTCCAGCAGCACATTGTCCAGATCGATGGTGCTCTCGATGACGCGCACTGCCGAAAGATGCCTCTGGTAGAGAAAGAACATGGACGCCGCCTGCGCGTACGCATCCTGCAGGTCGGACTGCTGCTGGAAGCGGGCCGCGCTGGTTTCCAGCTTTGCCGCCTTGTACATGGCGATGTTGGTGGCGTCCACGATGGGCACGGACAGCATCAGCGAGCTGGAGAAAGAGTTGGCGGTGACAGGGTTAAGAGAGCCGGGGCCGAAGTCGGCCATCGAGCGGCCCCGCCCCTGACTGGCCTGCGCGCTAAGCTGCGGCAGCAGGGCGGAACGGGCCTGCCTCATGCTCTGGCGGCTGGCCTCGACGCCCTCTTCGCCTGCAAGCACGCCGGGGTTGCGGGTCTGCACCAGATGGAACACTTCCGCGATCGAAATGCTGCGCTCCTGTGCCGGAGCCGTGAGCGGCAGCACGAAAACGAGCGCCGCCAGCAGGGCTGCGCGCTTGCGCGAGTGCATGTGTTTGAAATTAGCCATTGTTACTCTTACGATTCGAAGCTAAGACGGATGGAAAGGGTAATAAAGTCAATGAAGGTAGGACTGGCGCAAATCAATACCACTGTAGGCGACATCGAGGGAAATTCGCAAACGATACTCGACGCCTACCGGACGCTTTGCGGGATGGGCGCGGAACTTGTCGTTTTCCCGGAACTGGCCGTCTGCGGATATCCGCCGCGCGACCTCGTGTTCAAGACCCGCTTCGTCAACGACGTCTGGACGGCGGCCACGAGGTTCGCCGCGCGGACGGGGAACGTCCCCGCCGTGCTGGGCATGCTGGCCGCGAACGAGAGCGGCAGCGGACGCCCGGTGTTCAACGCCGCCGCGTGGTGCGTCAACGGCGCGATCCGCGCCACGGCGGGCAAGTGCCTGCTGCCGACCTACGACGTGTTCGACGAGGACCGCTACTTCGAGTCTGCCGCCGAGCCGCTCATCGTGGAGCACGACGGGCGGCGCATCGGCATCACCATCTGCGAGGACATATGGACCGGACCCGTCGTGCGGACGAGCAAACACTATGACAAGGACCCCGTGAGCTACCTTGCGGACAAGGGCGTGGATCTGGTGCTGAACCTGTCCGCATCCCCTTGGCAGGCGGGCAAGACGGGCATGCGAGAGGACATCGTGAGCCGCGTGGCGAAGCTGACCGGCGCTCCTTGCGTCTATTGCAACGCCGTGGGCGGCAACGACGAGCTGATCTTCGACGGGCACAGCATGGTTGCCTCGCCGGACGGGGAACTGCTCGCGGGCATGGGCGGCTTCGTCGAGGAACTTCTGGTCGTGGACACGGATGACCGCGAACGGCACATCTCGCCGCGCTTCCGCCTCTGCGAGGAGGAACGCATACACGACGCCCTCGTGCTTGGCCTGCGGGACTACGCGCGCAAGAGCGGCTTCAGCAAGGCCGTGCTGGGCCTTTCCGGCGGCATCGACAGCGCCCTGACGGCGGTTCTGGCCGCGCGTGCCCTTGGGCCGGAAAACGTGACCGGCATCAGCCTGCCCTCCGCCATCTCCAGCCAGCACAGCCGCGACGACGCCGCCGTTCTGGCGAAGAACCTCGGCATACGCTACGAGACCCTGCCCATCGCCGACATCGTCGCCGCGACGGAGAACACCCTTTCGGGCATCTTCAAGGGTCTGCCCCGCGACGTTACCGAGGAGAACATACAGGCCCGCGCGCGCGGCCTGCTGCTGATGTCCGTCTCCAACAAGTCCGGCGCGCTGCTGTTGACCACGGGCAACAAGAGCGAGATGTCCGTGGGCTACTGCACCCTTTACGGGGACATGGCGGGCGGCCTCGCCGTGATAAGCGACCTGCCCAAGACCCGCGTGTACGAGCTTGCCCGCTGGATCAACCGCGACGAAGAGATCATCCCCGCCAGCAGCATAGAGAAGCCGCCTTCCGCCGAGCTTCGCCCCGACCAGAAGGACGAGGACAGCCTGCCGCCCTACCCCGTTCTGGACGACATACTGCAACGCTACGTGGAGATGGGGCAGTCCTCTGCGGAGATTTCCGCCGCCGGGCACGACGCCGACGTGGTGCGCGACATCGTGCGCAAGGTGGACCGCAACGAATACAAGCGCAAGCAGGCCGCGCCGGGCCTGAAGATCAGCCCGCTGGCCTTCGGCGTGGGCAGGCGCATACCGATAGTGCAGCGTTACGTGCCCTGAGAACGCCCCTTTTTCCCGATTTCCCAGCCATGCCCAGCTCCAAGGAACTTTTCGAACGCGCGCTCAAGGTGATACCCGGCGGCGTGAATTCGCCGGTCCGCGCCTTCCGCGGCGTCGGCGGCACGCCCGTCTTCACCGCCCGCGCGGAAGGTTGCCGCCTGCACACGGCGGACGGACGCCAGTACATAGACTACGTATGCACATGGGGCCCGGCCATTCACGGGCACAAGCACCCGGCCATCCAAGCCGCCCTCGAAAAGGCCCTCGCCGACGGAACCAGCTTCGGCACGCCCTGCGAGGCCGAGGTCGAAATGGCGGAAATGATTGTGCGCCTCGTCCCGAGCGTCGAAAAAGTACGCATGGTCAACAGCGGAACCGAGGCCACGATGAGCGCCATCCGCCTCGCGCGAGGCTACACGGGCCGCGACAAAATCGTGAAGTTCGCGGGCTGCTACCACGGGCATTCGGACAGCCTGCTCATCAAGGCCGGTTCCGGCGCGCTGACGCACGGCCACCCGGACAGCGCGGGCGTGCCGGAGGCCTTCGCAAGGGAAACCGTCGTCCTGCCCTTCAACGACGCGCAGGCGCTCGCGGACGCCTTCGCAAGCCTCCCCGGCCAGATCGCGGGCGTCATCCTCGAACCCTGCCCCGGCAACATGGGCGTTGTCCCCGCCCTGCCCGGCTACCTGCAAAGCGTGCGGGACCTCTGCGCTGCGAACGGTGCGCTGCTCATTTTCGACGAGGTGATGTCCGGCTTCCGCATGGCCCTCGGCGGCGTGCAGCAGCTCGAAAGCATCCGGCCAGACCTGACCACGCTGGGCAAGATCATCGGCGGCGGCCTGCCCGTGGGGGCCTTCGGCGGACGCGCGGACATCATGGACCGCCTCGCCCCGGACGGACCCGTCTATCAGGCGGGCACGCTGTCGGGCAACCCGCTTGCGATGGCCGCCGGGCTGGCCTCCCTGCGCCTTCTGGAACGCAGCATGCCCTACGAACGCCTCGACGCGGCCAGCCTGCGCATAGCAAATGCCCTGCTGGCCACGGCGGAGGACGCGGGCATTCCCCTTCAGGTGAACCGCTCCGGCTCGATGTTCTCCGTATTCTTCAGCGATACGCCCGTGCGCAACCTCGAAGAAGCCACAGGGACCGACGCCGCGCTGTTCCACAAGTTCTTCCACCACGCGCTGGAACACGGCGTCTATCTGCCCCCCTCCCCCTACGAAAGCTGCTTCATAAGCACCGCGCACGACGACGCGGCGATAGAACGCAGTGTAGAGGTGCTTATCGACGCGCTACGGTCGATGTAAGTCCAACAGGCTGGTTCGCGGGTTCTTGAATATAGCTATTGCCACAAGTCGGCCAATCTGAAGCCGCAGGACGAACGCGCGCCTCCCCCGGACGGCTCGGAGAGCCGTCCCTACCCCTAAGACGTTGATGTGCAATCTGTTGGTAGGGACGCCTCTCCGAGGCGTCCGGGGTG
>JBAZHO010000097.1:0-7107 GCA_041652375.1 Opitutales bacterium
AAGCTCGTTCAATTGGGAGCTGCGGTCGCCTGCGGCCTTGTGTGCCAGAAGGTCCACAATTTCCGTCGGGGCCAGCTCCAGATTGATGTTCTCGAAGGAGAAGAAGTGGCGCATGCGGTTGCGCTTGACGTGGCTCAGCGTGGTGTTCACCGCGATGCGGTACAGCCATGTGAAGAAGGAGCTTTTCGCCTTGAAGCGGCCAATGGAGGTGAAGGCCCGGATGAACGCGTCCTGCGTAAGGTCCGCCGCGTCCTCGCGGTTGGACGTTATGTTATAGACGATGCTGAAGATGCGCTCGCGGTACTTGCGCGTCAAAGCGTCGAAAGCCACCGAATCGCCCATCTGGACACGCTGCACCAAGGCCAGATCTTCATCGACCTGCGCCACATCCATCGTACCGACTTTGACGGCATCGCCGACTGCGCGCGTGATAGCCATTCGATTTTCACTTTCAAGATATCCCTTGCGCGGCCATATGTAAAGCGCGGAATTCGGTGCGCAAAGACGGGCGCAGGCCCCTTCGACGCGATTGTTTCCGCCCGCGTTTCGGGCATGGTTTTCAGTCAGGTCGGTTCGACTGTGAGGCTATCACTTTTTAGGCGACGTTTCGCAAAATCTTTCGTAATACTACCGTCATGGCCCTTGCCAGAATCCAGCGCAGCATAGTCAGCAACCTTCAGGCTATGGGCAGGTTGGACGAAGAACTTGCCCGTCGGATCATCGATGCCCCCGGCGATATGTCGGGCGAGGCCGTGGAGTCCCTCCTGTCCAAGGAATACGGCATCACGGAGTTCCAGATTCTCATCGCCAAGGCAAAGGCCTGCGATCTTGTGCCCTTCAACGCGCGTTCCTTCGTGGTGGGGGAGAAGACTTTTGAGAAGCTGGACCGGGAGTTTTGCATGGAGCACAAGGTGCTTCCCGTCGGCGTGGTGGGGGAGCGGCTCGTCATCGCCGTGTCCAACCCCTTCAACCTAGCCGTGGCCAACCTCGCGCAGGACGAGGCGCACATGAAGGTGGCCCTTCTTCTGGCGCTGGAGTCGGAGATCGACGAGAAGATCAAGGACAACAAGCAGGAGCGCCCCCGCAGCGAGGGCTTCGGCGACGTGGTGGAGGCCCTCGGCGAGGAGTTCGGCGACGAGGTGCGCAAGATGGAGGACGACAATCTTGAGGAAGAGTCCGCCCCGATCATCAAGCTGGCCAACCGCATCATCGAGGACGCCTACTACTCCGGCGGTAGCGACATTCACATCGAGCCTTTCGAGGCCTTCGCCAGAGTGCGCGTGCGCGTGGACGGCATCTGCCACGACAAGCTGCGCATTCCGCCCAAGGTGGCAATGGCCCTTCTGGCCCGCCTGAAGGTCATGTCGAACCTCGACATCGCCGAAAAGCGGCTCCCGCAGGACGGGCGCATCGTCTTCAAGCAGTTTAACCGCAAGGGCATAGACATAGACCTTCGCGTGTCCACCGCGCCGCTAAACCACGGCGAGGGCATCGTGATGCGCATTCTGGACAAGCAGAAGAGCACCCTGCCGCTGCCCGCGCTGGGCTTTTCGGAGATCAACCTCACCAAGTACCGGGAGCTTATCAAGCGCCCCTACGGCATGATCCTGCACTGCGGGCCCACCGGCTCTGGCAAGTCCATGACCCTGTATTCGGCCCTGAACGAGATCAACGACCCGGACACCGTCATCCGCACTGCCGAGGATCCCATCGAATACACCCTGCCGGGCCTCTGCCAGATGCAGATGCACCGCAAGATCGGCCTCACCTTCGCCAACGCCCTGCGCTCCTTCCTGCGGCAGGACCCGGACATCATTCTGGTGGGCGAAATCCGCGACTCCGAGACCGCGCAGATCGCCATCGAGGCCGCGCTGACCGGACACCTTCTTTTCAGCACCCTGCACACCAACGACGCGCCCAGCGCCATATCCCGCCTCACGGACATGGGCATCGAGCCGTTCATGATCTCGGCCTCCCTGCTCTGCGTGTGCGCCCAGCGCCTGATGCGCCGCGCCTGCAAGACCTGCAAGACGCGCTACATGCCCGAACTGCGCGAGGCGGAACTGCTTCAGACGGCCCTGAAGTGGACCGGCGAGGTATATCAGGCGCATCCGCGCGGCTGCCCGGTCTGCGGCGGCGCAGGCTACAAAGGCCGCGTGGGCATACACGAGCTGATGACCGTGTCCGACGAGCTGGTGCACGGCATCAACGTCAAGATGGAATCCTCCAAGCTCAAGCGCATAGCCGTGCGCGGCGGCATGGTGACCCTGCATCAGGATTCCCTTCTCAAGGTCAAAGAAGGCATCTCGACGATGGTCGAAGCCCTGTCCACCGTCCCGCCGGACATGGAGGATCTGGACCGCGTCCGCAATGCGGCAACGCTGGAAGAAGCCCTTCTTAGCTGATGCCGACGTCCGTACATTCCGGCCAAATGGCGTCGGAATGAACGACAAGCGCTGTTAGAGCGATTGCCAAAAGAAAACCGAAATAGAACCCAGAATTTTTATCCGCAGATAAGCAGGGATTTACGCAGATTATTGAAAAGAAGATTTTCTAATCCCTTTTTTATCCCTGCTTATCTGCGGATAAAACTCTTCTCTTTGTTCTCTGGTAATTCGGCGGACTTTTGAAAAACGCTATACAGGCGGGAGCGCGAACGAATGTCCCGTGGTTCAGAAAAATATGCTGAAGGAGTTCAGCGCCGGGCGGTGTAATTTCCGTCGTGCGGGCAGGTGGTCCGCACCCGTCAAATCCTTTGAAACGGAGCGCACGGGGAATCTTGGGTTTGTAATATGGATAATCGGTTGGGAGGCCGTTATCTGGGGGCGTGCCGTGGCAGAACGGCATGCCCCTTCTGCTGTACGCTAATGCGAATTCTCCGCCCCGGACGGTTCGTGCCTCCGGTCCTAAGAATTACCTTGAGAAGGTCTCCGGGCGCGTGCCTATGGACACTTCTCCGGCGTGGATTTTCTGTATCTGGCCGTTTTCCAGAATCAGGAGCAGGTTGCCGTGTTCGTCGATGCCGTCGGCCTTGCCGACGATGACATCCTTGCCCTTGCTTCCCTTGACGATGTGGCCTTTCAGCGCGTCGTAGCGGGTCCAGAGTTCGAAGATTTCCTTCCTGTATTCCCCGGAAACGTAGCTCTCGTAGGCGTTGTTGACGGTCTGAATCAGCTCTGCGGCCACCTGATTCATCTTGAGCGGCTTCTTGTTCAGCGTTGCGAGCGAAGTGGCGACCGCAGTCATGTCCTGCGGCCACTTTTCACAGTGGCTGTTCACGTTGATGCCGATGCCGAAAATCAGGTCACGCGTGCGGTCCGAGTCCACGCGGGCTTCCGCGAGTATGCCGGAAAGCTTGCGTCCGCCGGACACGATGTCGTTGGGCCATTTGACCATCGCGCTCAGGCCAAGGCTCAGATTGATGAAGTTGCAGATGCGCAGGCCCATCCAGAGGGTGATCATCTGCATCTGGGACGGGGGCATCTGCGGGCGGAAGCCGAAGCTGGAATACAGGTTGCCTTCGTCGTCGCTGTGCCACGGGCGGCCCATGCGGCCACGGCCCTTTGTCTGGCGCTGGGCGATCACGGCAAAGGGGGTCGGGCGTCCGTCGGCAAGCTGCCGTTCGGCCTCGGTGTTCGTGCTATCCACCTCGTTGCGGAAAATCAGTTCCACGTTGGAATGGCCCAGTTCGAGATATGCCTTGATGAGGTCCTCGCTAAGGGTCGGCGGCTCGCCTATCAGGCGGTAGCCGCGGTGGCGGACTGCCTCGACGACGAAACCGCCCTGACGCAGCTTTTCAAGCCGCGCCCATACGCCCACGCGCGAAATTCCAAGCTCCACGGCGAGTGTGTTTCCAGATACGAAACTGGAATGGGCTTCGATCAGGGCCTTTAGAATGACGACATCTGTTTCAGGCATAGAACTGGTATTGTGCAATTGCGCCGCCCGGTTGGCAGGGGTCGTCGAACTGGACGGGCAAGAGGGGAGTAGGGTTGAGAATAGTTATATGCCAATGGCTTGCGAGCAAAACTTTTCGACTCTGTGCCGTAATGCTTGACAGTGACGCGGGCTTACAACCAGTCCAGCCCGATGTCGATCCATGTGGCCGTGTGCGTCAGCGCTCCTGTTGATGCGAAGTCCACGCCCACGGTCCCGATTTCGGGCAGGCTTTCGATCGTTATGCCGCCGCTGGCCTCCGTGCGGGCGCGCTCGCCGACGATGGCCACGGCCTCGCGGAGCATGTCCGGCGGGAAGTTGTCCAGAAGCAGGATGTGCGCCCCGGCCTCCAAGACGGGCGGAATCTGTTCGAGCGAATCCACCTCCACCTGCACGACAAGGTCGGGATACGCGGCTATGGCGCGACGCACGGCGTTGAGCAGCGCGTCGCCCCCGCCCGCTCCGGCGGCGGCAAGGTGGTTGTCCTTGAGCATCACGCGGTCGAACAGGCCCATGCGGTGGTTCCAGCCTCCGCCGCAGGCCACGGCGTATTTTTCCAGCGCGCGGAATGCGGGCGTGGTCTTGCGCGTGTCCAGAAGGCGCGTCGCGCTGCCTTCCAGCGCGGCGCTGTAACGGGCCGTCAGCGTGGCCACTCCGCAGAGCTTCTGAAGAAAGTTGAGCATCACGCGCTCGGCGCGCAGAATCGTGCCCGCGCTGCCCTCGAAAGTGCCCATCGGCTGGCCTTTGGCGACGCGCTGGCCGTCCGCCACGCCGGGGGTGAAGCTCACGCCGCCGCCGTAAAGCTCCAGCGCCAAAGGAATCAGCCCCAGCCCGCAGCAGCAAAGGTCCTTTCGCGCGTTGAGCACGGCCCGGGCCTTCGCGTCCGGCATAAGGTCGGTGCTCACGTCACGGGCCTTTTCCGGGCGCATCTCGGCGCAAAGACCGGCCCCGCCCATGTCTTCGTCGCGGGCGATTCCGAGCAGTTTCCGCAGATAGGAGGGATCGATGCGGTCCCAGCTCAGCCGGGAACAGAAGTCTTCCAGAGGGCGCTTGCTCATTGTGATGCGTGAACGTATTTTGATAGCCGCTGTCGGAGAACCCCGGCGAGAGTTTCGCGCACGGCGTCCGTTCAGCCTGTATTAATCCATCCCCGAAATTTCGGAAATACAGCCTCCTAAATCATAAACCCCGGTTCTGCGAGACGCATTTAGGGTCGAGCGGCCATATCTGACATGAAACATACCCTGATTATAATTCGAGTCGTTTTCTTTTTTGTCTTTGTTCTATGCAGCTTTCTCATCGCCTACTCCATTCCTGAATGGGATTCGTACCGCTGGGTGGCGATGGGCGTGGGCGCCGCGCTGGCCGCGCTGGTCATACTGGTGGACATGATGCTCAAAGGCTTCTCGCTGCGCGGGCTGTCCGCAGTTACTTTCGGCATGTTCCTCGGCTGGCTGGCCGCAGCCATACTTGCCAGATCCCCCCTCTTCGAGCAGGGCGACCCGGAATTTCTCTACCTTGTGCGCATCGCGCTGTTTCTCATCCTCAGCTACGTGGGCGCGGTGTTGGCCCTGCGCGGCAAGGACGAGTTCAACATCATCATCCCCTACGTGCGGTTCGAACCTCACCATGTGGACGCTCCCCTCGCGGTGGTGGACGCCAGCGCCCTTATCGACGGGCGCATCGTGGGCATCTGCGAAAGCCGCTTCATGGGCTACGGACTGGTCATTCCCACCTTCATAATCGACGAGCTTCACCGCATTGCGGACTCCCGCGACGTGCAGAAGCGCGAGCGCGGACGCCGGGGTCTGGAAACGCTGAACAAGCTCCGCGCCATGCCCTACGTTTCGATACACATCCACGAGAGCGACGTGGTCAAACAGGACAACATCGAGGCGAAACTGGTCTATGTCGCATCCGCGCTGAACGCGCGCCTGCTGACGACGGACTACAATCTCGCTCAGGTAGCCAAGTTCCACAACGTGGACTGGCTGAACCTGAACACACTGGCCCGCTCCCTGCGCTCGGACTGCGTGGTGGGCCAGCATTTGGAGGTGGACCTAGTCAAGGAAGGCCGCGATCCCGATCAGGGCGTCGGCTATCTGGCGGACGGTTCCATGGTCGTTGTCACCGACGGGCGCGACTATCTGGGCCGTCAGGTACTGGTCGAAGTGCAGAATATTCTGCCTTCCGCAGGCGGGCGGATGATCTTCGCGCTCCTTGTTCCCGACGGGCAGGACGAAGACCCCCCAGCCAGTTATCAAAAACGCGTAAAATCTTGATAATCCGCGCTTAGGCTTGATTTTTGGACAAATCAGGGTTTTATTGAATACCCTGCCAATGGTATTGAAAACGGCGGGACGGACAATCATCCACAATAGGATTCCCTGAGCGGCGGCCTGACTCAAAGGCCGGTGCTTGCGGCGTCCGATAACTCAAAAAAACCTCAGGAGAGTATCATACATATGAAGAATAAAATGGGCTTCACACTCGTCGAAATCATGATCGTGGTCGTAATCATCGGCCTGTTGGCAATCATGGCCATTCCTGCTTTCAACCGCGTCCGCGCGACTTCGCAGGAAAACGTAGTAGTCAACAATCTTCGCCAGATCGCAAACGCCGCCGACCAATATTTCATCTCCACCGGCGCCACCAGCGCTGCATGGTCTGATCTCGTCGGCACGGACAAGTTCGTCAAGTCCGCTCCGAAGGCTGTTGGCAGCGAACTCTACCCGACCGCTTTCGCAACGATCAATCAGGGCTTCACCGAGTTGTCGATCAGCGTCCCCAGCCTCGCCAAGGTCGTGACGTACAGCAACTAGAGTCCAATTCCGGCACATGCCGTTTCAATTTCAGGGCCGCCCGCAAGGGCGGCCTTTTTTTGTGCGCGAACAAGGCCGGACGGGGACATCCCCATGCGTCGAGCGTTACCCGATGCCTCGCAAAACCCGCACGATGTCGGCTCGCGATCAGTTCCTGTGCATGACCTTTGCGCAGATGACCTACCGCGAGAGTTTGCGCGACATCGAAGCGTGTCTGCGAGATAATCGCCACCTCCACGACATGGGTATTCGCGGCAACGTTACACGCACCAATTTAGCTTATGCCAACGAACACCGCGACTGGCGCGTTTACGCCGACATGGCCAACCTTCTGATCCGTAAGGCACGC
>JBAZHO010000098.1:0-7082 GCA_041652375.1 Opitutales bacterium
AAGAATATCAATGCGATAACCGTCTTAAAGGTAGGGACGGCTCTCCGAGCCGTCCGCGAGGCATGCGTCCGTCAAGCGGCTTCAAATTGGCCGACTTTTGGCAACCGCTATAATCTGCGTAAATCCCTTGCTTATCTGCGGATGAAATTCTTTTCTTTGTTCTCTGGTAATTCGGCGGACTTTTGAAAAACGCGATATGCCGGGGCGTTCTATTTCTTCGCCCTGAAGAAGCGCGGGCGCTTGGACAGGTCGCGTAGGCCTTCGCTCTCGGCGTAGCCCAGTTGCGTGGCCAGCTTCTCAAGCGCGGCGTGCTGCGCGATTCCGGTTTCGAGAAACACTGTCCCGCCCGGTTCGAGGTGGTCGCGCGCGTCGCGCAGTATCATTTCGAGGTCCGCAAGGCCTTCGTTTTCCGCCACGAGGGCTTCGTAAGGCTCGTGGTTTTTCACTTCCGGGGCCGCGCTTTCCCATTCCGCCAGCGTGAGGTAGGGCGGGTTCGACACTATCAGGTCGAAGCGCCCGTCCACGTTCTCAAACCAGTCCGAGCGGATGAGGCGTACCCTGCCGTCGAGGCCGTTGGCGGCGGCGTTTTCCGCAGCCAGCGCGAGGGCGTCCGCCGAGGCGTCCAGAGCCGTCAGGTCCGCTGCGGGCCATATCTTTGCGAGCGAGAGCGCGATGGCCCCCGTTCCGGTCCCGAGGTCCAGCACCCGCGCGGGCGGGGTGGGGAAGCGGAGGGCGATTTCCTCGACGAGCTGTTCGGTCTCCGGGCGGGGGATGAGGGCGCGGCGGTCGCAGCGCAGCGTCAGTTCGTGAAAGGGTGTCGTGCCCAGAATGTATTGCAGAGGCTCGCGCATGGCGCGGCGCTTCACCAGCGGGCGCAGCTTTTCCAGCAGCTCGTCGGTCAGCGGCGTGTCGAAGCGCACGAACAGGTCCAGCCTCCTGCATCCGATCGCGTGCGCCATGAGCCATTCCGTCTGGGCGCGGGGGTTCTCGACCCCGGCCTTTTCGAAGTAGGCCGTGGTGCGCTTGAGCACTTCGAGCAAGGGGAGCATCCGCTCACGATGCTTCATGCGCGGAGCCTCCGTGTCGAGGCCAACTTTGCCCTCAGTGCCTTTGTCCGTGATTTGCCCGCGCGCGCTAGCGGCATGATGTTGACGCGCGACGGCTTGTCGTGTCTTTCTCAACATGGGCCATGAGCGAACAGATATTCACAGACAAGGAAGTCTCCCAGTTGAAGATGGGCATGAACCTGTCCTTCGGGATAGGGCTGGGTATGCTGTTCATGAAGATGGGCGCGTATTACCTGACCGGGTCCAGCGCCATTTTGAGCGATGCGGCGGAATCCGTCGTCCATGTTCTGGCCGTTGGCTTCGCCGCGTGGAGCCTGCGCCTGAGCCTCCTGCCTGCGGACAGGGAGCACCCCTACGGCCACGCCAAGGTGAGCTACTTCTCCGCCGGGGTGGAGGGGGCCATGATAGCTCTCGCCGCCGTTTTCATCATCTACAAGGCCGTCTGGGCCATCGTCGAAGGCCCGGAGCTGCAGCACCTCGGGCTGGGCACGGGCATCACCTTCCTGACGGTGATCATCAACGGCTTCCTCGGCTACTATCTGGTGAAGATGGGCCGCAGAACCGGGGCGATCATCCTCGAAGCGAACGGCAGGCACGTGCTGACCGACGTGTGGACAAGCTCCGGCGCGATAGTTGGCCTTTCGCTCGCGCTGTTCACCGGCTGGCTGTACTGGGACCCGATCTTCGCCATCATTCTGGCGCTGAACATTCTGGGCACAAGCTACCGGCTGATACGCAAGGGCGTGCACGGGCTGATGGATCAGGTGGACCCCAAGGTGGCCGCCCGCCTGAAGGGCGTTCTGGACCGCGAGTGTTCGGCGCGGCGCATCCAGTATCACGAACTGCGCTGCCGCAATCTGGGCAACTCGTGGTGGGTGGACCTGCACCTGCTCTTTCCCCGGGGCACGACCATCGAGCGCGCGCACGAGATTGCGTCGCAGGTGGAGGAACTGCTGATGACTTCTTTGCCGGGGCGCGTGAGCGTGAACACCCACATGGAGCCCATCGAGGGGCACGACCTGACGCACCGCGAACCCCTGAGCGACTTCAATCCAGAAACCAAGCTTTGACGAGCGCGCCGGGCGACCCGGCCCGGACTCCATTACACATTTGCACAGGAGGCGATATGATCGACGATCTTGAACTGCCGGTGGCGATGAGCGTCGCCGGTTCCGACAGCGGGGCGGGGGCGGGCATTCAGGCCGACCTGCTGACCTTTGCCGCGCTTGGCGTGTACGGCACGACGGCCATCACCTGCCTCACCGCGCAGAACCCGGACGGGGTGGCGGGCGTGCAGGCGGCGACGCCGGACTTCGTGGCGGCCCAGCTTTCCCAGCTCGCGGCGTATTTCAAAATCCGCGCCCTGAAGACGGGCATGCTCTTCGACGAGGGCATAATCGGCGTGGTGTGCGACTTTCTGCGCGCGCACCGCGACATTCAGGCCGTGGTGGACCCCGTCATGGTGGCCACCAGCGGGGCCTTGCTTCTGCGCGAGGACGCGCTGACCTGCATGCGCGGCGAACTGATGCCGCTGGCCGCCCTCGTGACGCCCAACCTCGACGAGGTCGCCTGCATACTGGGCAACAGGCCCGAATGCGTGGAGGACATGATTGACGCGGCGCGAATGATCGGCGTCATGACCGGCACAGCCGTGCTGCTCAAGGGCGGGCATCTGGACACGCCCGACAGCGTCACGGACATCCTCTACACCAGCGACGGGACCATGCTGGAACTGTCCGATGGGCGCCTTTCCGGCGTGAACACGCACGGCAGCGGCTGCACCCTGTCCGCCGCCATAGCCGCCTGCCTTGCGAAAGGCTACGGGCTGGAGGAATCCGTCATCCTCGCCCGGCGCTATCTGCACGAAGGCATGCGCAAAGCCCTCCGCATCGGCAATGAACGGTTTATCGCGCACTTGGGCTAGTGTGGCGTCCCGCAAGAAACCATTGAAAGTCTGTCTTTTCGGTCGATAGCCCTACAAGGGCGACCTGTGTTTCCATGCGATTGGTCAGGCCGCCCTTGCAGGGCTTGAAAATTATTTGCCTGTCGTTTCCCGGGGTTCCGCTTCGCTCCACCGCCGGGCTGTCACAGGTCGTCCCTTCAGGACTAAAGGATGACAGAATTCAGGATTGAATTACTCAAGATATTTGCGGGACGCCATACCATGAGGAGCTGTTGTCCGCTACGGCGTTGCAATCAGCCGGGGGGCCAGCCCATCTGTCGGCCCGCCAGCAGGTGCACGTGCAGGTGCGGCACGGTTTCGCCCGCCAGAAGACCGTTGTTGATCACCGTGCGGAAGCCGTTCGCGTATCCATACCTCAAGGCCAGATTACGCGCCACAAGGAGCAGATGCCCAAGAAGCGGGGCGTCTTCCGCCGCGGCTTCCGACAGGTGCGCGATCGGCTTGCGGGGAATCACCAGCAGGTGCAGCGGAGCCTGAGGATTGATGTCCCTGATGCAGAAGCAGAGCTTGTCCTCATACTCGATTTTTGCCGGAAGATCACCGTCGGCGATCTGCTGAAAAATCGTCTTGTCCGCCATTGCGCAAACCCTCCTTTAAACCGGTTATTCGACTGTTGCGGGAATCTTGGCCTCTTCGTAACCGTCGGCCTTGATCCAGATGAAGCCCGAACCCGTGGCCGCGCCGCTGACCGTGACGCTGACCGAGCGTTGCCCAGCGGGGATGACCACTTCCGGCATCACGAGGCTGCTGGGAATGTTCGTCGTCACGTTGATCGTCAGGCCACCAGCCGGGGCCGGGCTGTCCACGAAGAATGTCAGCGGGATGGATTCCCCCGCGCGGACGGATACGGAAGTCGGCTGGACGCCGATCGTCGCCGTGTCCACGCGCAGGACGCCCGCGCTGAGGTCGCCCTCGCCGGTGCGCAGCTTGACCTCGTAGCTCTGGCCTGCGGGGATGGGCGGAACCGTGAAGTTGACCTGATTGTGCGATACGAAGGTCGTGGGGGCCTCGACCTCGCCGATGACCACCTTGTCGAACTCCGTAAAGCCCTGACCGAGGACGCCTATCGTCGCGCCGACCGGGCCGCGCGAGCTGGAAATCTGCGCCACGTAACGATTTACGATGGAGGAAGTGTAAACGGTGTGCTTGGGCGTCAGGTCGGAGGAGTAAACCACCTCGTCAACCGGGCCGGAAGTGCCCAGCACCTTGTAGTGCAGCACGTAGTAGTAGGGGATGTTCGAGACGCTGCTGGGCACGGCGTATTCGTACATCCACACAAACTTGCCCATCGTCGGGTCTAGCTTCATGGCGTGCGTTTCGCCGTTCACGACGATGTCCACCTGCAGCGACTTGGGAATGACGCTGCGCATGTTCTCGTCAACCCTGACGCGGAAAGTGTAGATATCCGACGCGTTGGCCTCGATGCGGGCGGGCGTCAGGTTCTCCACGAAGCTCTGGCAACCGGCAAGAGCGGTTGCGGCGATCAGACAAACGGCTTGAAAAATGTGGCGGGTCTTCATAGGCGCGATCTCACATACAAATTGTTACCGCGAGGCCCGGAGAGCAAGAAAAACACGGAAGATGGCGGCACAAGCGTGCGCCGCGTCCTCTGGCTCTGCGTAATCTGGAGTTTGTCGAGCATATTTGATCGAAAATAGTTGCACAACTGAACATATACGCAGTAAATTGACTACAGTAAACCTGCCGGGCTTCTCCCTTCCTTCGGGAAGGTGTAGCTTACTGTGGCGGGCGTTTTTTTACTTCATCGACGATCAGTCGAGAGCTGAGGCGGTGAGTGTCGTTTTTTTTACAATATCGATGGGGTTAGTCGGCACACTCTCGCGCGAAAGGATCAGATGGCCCTTGTCGGCAACAATCCACTCGACGCTTTCGCCTTTGGAAAACTCCATCGCCTGAGCTAGAGCGGATGGGAAGTTGATGTAATACTGTTCGCTTTCTTTGCGCTGGATCAACTGAACTTTGGTTTTATATCCCATAACGCAAGCATCTAGTCATACAACTAGATACTTGTCAAGCAAAAATGCGATGTTTTATAAGATATTTTTCGGCCTTTTGACTAGTTAAGGGCCAAACTACAGCCTAGGGCCTTCCGGCCCTAGCAGAGGAGGGAACGGAAATCGTCTATTGTGCCGGGGAAGCCACGTTCCACGCCCTTATTGATGACTGCCACGGCATCATGACTATGCAAACTCTCAAGATGGGCGCACGCGACCTGAAAGTCCGAAATACGCGCATCGGCATCAAGCTGCTCATAGACAAGCCGCGCCGCATCCTCCACGAACTTCAACTGCGCCCCATTCATCTCCGCGAACGCCTGCTCATCTTCGCGCTTCACCATCACCTGCGTCTCCGTCAGAAGCGCGCGAAGGCAAAGCTCCTGCAAATCCTCTATGGCGATGAACGCGCCCCTGCGCACCTGCACGCTCACCCGCGCCTTGCTACGCTGGGAATGAGGCACGGAGTAAATATTACGCGTCTCGCGGGCATGCTCCGCCAAATCCGCCGAACACGGACAAGCGCTACTGTAAACGAAGTCGAAATGAATCCGCCGCGTAAAAACGTCCAAATCATCGATAAGCCCCTCATAAGCGCAGTCATAGTACTGCCAACCCGAAAGATCGCTGCGAAGGCTCGGCTTACGGATCGGGTACGAGAAAGACAACTTCAGACGCGCCCGGCTGCAACCGATCTGCGCCTTGTATTCGGAAAGAACCTCCTCCAGAAGCTCCGGCGTGAAAACCCGATCCTCGAAGTCGTAGAAAACGCGCATAATGCGGGACATATTGATCCCCTTGAAGTCCGCTGCCAGCGACACGGTACCCGTGACGGACGCCTCAAGGGACAACTGCTCCTGCCCACGCGTCAGGAAACGCAAAGGCAGTTTGAAATTGGAAATGCCGACCTGCAGGATCGGCACATTGGCCCCCTGAATGGTCGAAGCGCCGGAATTCTGCATATCCGGCAAAGAGTTCTTATATTCCTGTTTCACGATAAAACTACTGTCGTAACGCCTCTCCAGCCTGTCTGAGCTAGAGCCAGTACCCGAATTCTGCAAGTTCTGACTATCCATGGCGGTATCCTCCAACGAAAGAAAGCACAACGACGCGCCGATGCCAACGCCGCAAGACAGGTCAAATATCAGGACCTGCCGGTACTTGGACCCATTACAGCCACGAAAGATTCCCAAAAATGCCCAGAAAGCGGACGCTGGCAAGAAAATGGTTGAGAAGTGAGACATTTTTACCCACTATATGCGGATAATGCCAGCATCCATCCTGATAGTTGACGACGAGAAGCACACCCGCGAAGGGCTGAAAGAATACCTCGAAGACGACTACGACATCTACCTCGCCGCCAGCGCGGACGAAGCCTTCAACCTGATGGACGGGAACCCCTTCGAAGTAGTGCTGACGGACCTGCGCATGGCGGGGAAAAGCGGCATCAAAGTCATCGACAAAGCGCTCGGCCTGAACAAGCCCCCCGTGGTCATAATGATGACGGCGTACGGCAACGTGGAAAGCGCGGTGGAAGCGATGAAACACGGGGCATACGACTTTCTCACCAAGCCCCTGAACCTCGAAAAGCTCGAAATCATAATCAAGCGCGCCCTCAAAAGCCGCAAGACCGAGATCGAAGTCGAAAAGCTGAACGAGAGACTCGACAAGAAGTTCAGCCTGACGGGCATCGTGGGCAACTCCCCCGCCATCACGGACGTGATCGACAAGGTGAAACTCGTGGCCCCATCCCGCGCCACGGTGCTCATCGAAGGCGAAACCGGCACGGGCAAGGAACTGATCGCGCAGGCCATACACCAGAACAGCGACCGCTCCCGCGCGCCCTTCGTGGCCGTTCACTGCGCCGCGCTGGCGGCGAACCTGCTGGAAAGCGAACTGTTCGGCCACGAAAAAGGAGCCTTCACCGGGGCGATTGAAAAACGCGTGGGCCGCTTCGAAGCCTCGGACGGCGGAACGCTCTTTCTGGACGAAATCGGCGAAATCGACCAAAGCATCCAAGTCAAACTGCTGCGCTTT
>JBAZHO010000099.1:0-6977 GCA_041652375.1 Opitutales bacterium
CGTTTTGACCGCGCATGGGCTGATTGACAACGCGGGGCCGCAGCCGCCCTTGCAAATCAGGAGTATCATGAAAACGAACGCATCTTATTCGCGGAAGTTCAGGCTTTCCGCCGTCCTCATGGGAATCGCCCTCACGGGGCTGGTCAGCACCGCATGCGCCACGGCGACGGAATATCGGGCGCCCGCCGCGCATCCAGTTGATATGGCAACATTGGAAGTCAACTCACCCGCGCCGCTTGTCACGGCGACTCTGGACGACGGTTCCACGTTGGAACTCGCCACGCTCTACGCAAAAGGGCCTCTGCTCGTATATTTTTACCCGAAAAGCGGCACGCCCGGCTGCACGCGACAAGCCTGCAACCTGAGGGATAATTTCGAGGAACTGACCGACCACGGCCTGCAGGTGATCGGCGTGAGCCGCGACAGCGTGAAGTCCCAGACGGGCTTCCGCGACAAGCAGAAGCTGCCCTTCCATCTGGTGGCTGACAACGACGGCGTGCTCGGCGATGCCTTTGGCGTGCCGCGTTCGCTGGGCCTTGTCTATGCGAGGCAGAGCTTTCTGATTGTGGACGGCAAGGTCGCGTGGATCGACCGCCACGCCACGCCCGACACGCAGGCGCAGGACGCGCTCGCGGCGCTCGAAGCTCTGAGCAAGTAGGAAGCCGCCAGCCCCGCACAAGAGCGCTTGCCGGAAGCATGTCTTGCGGACGCCTCGGAGAGGCGTCCCTACCTTTAGAATGTAACCTGAATTGTTCGCACGACAGGATTATGTTGTCTGTTGGTAGGGACGCCTCTCCGAGGCGTCCGGGGTGTATGCATGCATCGCTTGTCCGCATGCGCGAGGTCGTCGCTTCGGTGCGCGAGGATTCCGATGACGCGGAGCATCCCGACGCATGGCTCACGCACGGCTTGAGCGGCTGGACTTTGACGTTTTCCAGCACGGGCGTGATGACTTTGGAAAATGCCGACCGCGACGACTTGCCCTCGCGTTTCATGCGCGGCGTTAGTCCCATCCGCGCCCTTGAACTCTGGCAGCTTCTGGCCGGCGGGAACGTCAAGGCCGTGCTGGCCCAGCCTTGGGAACGGCTGCGCTGATTTTTCCGCGACTTCTCTGCGATGCGGCTATTGACCGGGCGGGATGCCGTCCGTAATATCCTTTCAGATGATCGGCGGCCAAGCAGCGACGCTGGGCTTTCTTGGGGGGAGTTTCGACCCTCCCCACATGGGGCATCTTATTCTGGCGCGGGATGCGCTGGAACAGCTTGGGCTGGACAAGGTGTATTTGATACCCGCAGCGCAGAGTCCCTTGCGCGACCGGCCTCACGCCGCTTCCTACGAGCACAGGGTGAACCTGTGCCGCGCCGTGGCCAGCGGGCGCTCTTGGCTCGATGTGCTCGACATCGAGGGCAGCCTGCCCTTGCCGAGCTACACGGTGAATACCGCCCGCGTGCTTCAGACGCGTTTCCCCGGCGCGGAACTGGTCTGGCTGCTGGGGGCGGACCAGTGGGAGAGCTTGCCGAAATGGAAGGATTACCTGCTTCTGGCCCGCATGATGCGCTTCGGCGTGGCGTCGAGGCTCGGCTATCAGGTAAGCGTTTTTCCCCCTCCCTGCCCGGAAGCGTCGCTCATTCACGCCAGAAATATCGAAATTTCCTCGACGGAGCTGCGCGAAAGGCTCTACTGCAAGTTGTCGATAGATCACCTTGCTCCCGTCGGTGTTCCCGAGTACATCCGTAGTCACAGCCTTTACCTGCATCACTAAGCACCGCATGATCGAAGTCAGAAGCGAATCCGCCATCAAGGAAACCAGCACTCTTGAACTGCTCCAGCTCTGTTGCAGAGCCTTGGACGAAAAGAAAGCAGAGAACCTGCGCGCCCTCTATCTCGGCCCCCGATCTTCAGTTGCGGACTATTTCGTGATAGCGTCCGGCACGTCTGCCCCGCATTTGCGCGCGCTGCGCAACGTGCTGGAGAAGACCCTCGACGCGCAGGGAGCCACCATTCTCGGCATGGATACCGAGTTCGGCAGCGGCTGGGCGGTCGTCGATGCGGGCAACATCATCTTTCATCTCTTCACGCCCAAAATGCGCGGCATCTACTCGCTGGAAAAGCTCTGGAAGGACGCGGACGACGTAGCCATCGAGCTGTGAGTCCCCGGAGGCCTGATCGGCCCCGGTAAAGCGTCAGTATTTGAAACGACAAAGGCCGCCGGACGAAATTCGTCCGGCGGCCTTTTGATGTCGGCGGGCGGGTTCCGGCCAATTTGAAGCTGCGGGACGAACGCATGCCTCGCGGACGGCTCGGAGAGCCGTCCCTACCCGTAAGACGTTGATGCGCAATCTGTTGGTAGGGACGCCTCTCCGAGGCGTCCGGAGCGTGTGCATACGTAGGTTGTCCCGTTTCCTTGCCAGATTAGGTTTCTATTTTGGGAAACTTTTGGCAGTCGCTATAAACGACAAAGGCCGCCGGACGAAATTCGTACGGCGGCCTTGTGATGTCCCGGCATATCCCGGCGGGTGGGCTTCGCTATTCCCGGGACTCCATGACCGCTTCGCTGGCCGTTACGGGCGTCCAGCTTATGCGCTGGGGCAGGCCGCCGGTCTGGTTGATCGGGCTGATGCATTCGTCCAGTACGGCCACGGTGTAGTGGCGTTTCGGGTCGATCTTGCTGCCTTCCGGCGATTCGGAAAACACGAGGGGCCTTTCAGAATGCGCGATGTTCTTTTCCGCCAAGGCCAGCAGTTCCGTGCCCGTAAGGTCGAGAAGGTAAACGGTGTTCCCGTAGTAGAGCAGGGCGATGTCGCTCTTGCGCGTCACTCCGGCTTTCGTGCGGATGCTCGGCCTTGCGTCGTTCCCGTTGCGCAGTTCCACGCAGGGCAGGACGCCGAAATCCGCCCGTGCGGCGTCTCTGAGGGCCTTTGCCATGAACTTGGCCTGTCCCCGGCTGGTGGAGGCGTCGGAGGGCATGAGTGCCGCTGCCGCGTGCCCTGAGGACCAGTTCCAGCCGTTGTCGAAGCTGCGCGCGCAACTTATGTCCGGCTTGTCCGCGCCCATTATGAGCAGGTCCACTCCCAGACCGTGGTTGAACATCTGCTCGGGCAGCATCGCGTCGGGGCGGTAGAAAGCCGCGTCTTCGGACGCCAGCCAGAGTATGAGCCGTTCCGGGGCGAGGGGGTTGTAATGCACCAGTCCGAGCGCGTTGTCCTTGGACTGGTATGATTCGCCGTCGCTGCACTGAATCCTGTCCCCTTCGATGCCAACGGGCAGTTCTGCCGCCATGCGGGCCAGGAGGCTGTTCTGCCTAGCCGTGCCTATGAGCACGAGGTTGCAGCGGGCGATGTCCTCGGCGCTCACATCGGCGTCCGCCTTTGTGTTCAGGTTGCCGTAAAGGTTCTCGAAATGGGATACGCCGTCCTGCTTCGCGCGTTCGACATCGTCCACGGGCCATGAGCAGTTGGGGCTTTTGCTGGCGGAAATCGCGGCGTTCTTCATCGCCTTGTTTTCCTCCGCGCAGCCCTGAGTGCCGTAAACGATCAGAAGCGGGGAGCCGTCGTAAACGAGCGAGCTGCCGCCGGGGCTGTGCGGGTGGACGGATTTCTCAAGCAGCGCGGCGATGGCCTTGTCTTCGGGGGCGCAGACTAGTTCGATGTTTTCCGGCAGGGGGGCGGACACTTTGACCGGGACCGCGCCGTTGACGGAGATGGACAGATCCTTGTCGCGCGCGATGGGCGAGTCGGCTATGTCGATGCGCAGCCTGCCCACGTTCACGACGCGGATGTAAAGGCTGTTGTCCTGTTCGGCGTTGAGGATGAAGCGGGCGGGTTCCTGCGTCGGACCCCAGAGGGTGATTCTGCCCCACCATGCGCCGGTGGCCACTCCGTCCGTGGCAGTGTAGTCCACGCGGCGCACCTCTTTCGGGTCGGGGCGCACCTGATGCTGTTCCCACTCTTCGCCCCGGCGGTTGCCGTCTGCGTAATCCCATACGGCGTGGCCGTAGCCGGTGGTCTCGTCGCTTATCACCATGCCGCCAAGGTCGCGCAGGCGCTGCATCGGAGCGCGGTCCCGCACGATGCTCACCACGGGGTCGTCGTCGCTGTGCGTGGAATAGACGGGCAAAAGTAGCATGTTCGAGACGGGCAGGTTCAGGGCGAAGCCGCACGCAGGGCGCGCCGAGGCCCAGATGTCCGGGTAGCGCGAGCCGAAGCGGTAGCAGGCCAGTCCGCCCATGCTGCCGCCGTTGATGTGCATGCGGCGCGGGTCGATGTTCCAGTGGGCGCGCACGTAATCGAGCACGTCCAGAACGTCGATTTCGGAAAGCTGTGCGTAGAAGCCGCCCCTTGCGCGGCCTAGGATGGACAGTTCAAAAAAGCCCTCGCGCGGGGTGTAGGCCGCGAACTCCATGTGGTTGCCGCTGTAGCCGTGCGCATACATGGAAATGGGCGTCGGGTGGGCGGGGTCGTAGTCCGTGGGTATGTTGATCTCGAAGGGCTGGCCGCTGCCGTCAACCGGGGACTCGTAGGCCCATTCCTGCACGCCGCGCAGTTTGCCGATGATGTCCGGGTCCGCTTCGATCTTTGCGGTCCACTCTTCGAGGCGGGCCTCTGCCGCAAGGGCCTGCTCGCTGCGCGGGCCTTGCTTTTCGGCGTCGAAGGCGGTGCGGAAGATGAGATATTTCAGCCAGCCCTTGTAGGCGGCCAGTTCGGGCCGCGCGATGAGGGCGCGCGCGCGCGTCAGTGCCGGGGTCTGGGCGACGCTTTGTTCCTGCGGGCTGCTTTGGGCGTATGCAGGGTGCGTTTGAATGCACAAGGCCAGCGCGGCCAGCGGCAGCAGGGCGGGGAGTTTCCTTATAGTCATTTTCTGGTGGGTGCGGCTGTGGTTCTGTCCACGATTCCAATACACCAGAAAGGCAATATATACAGCGATTAAAAAGTCCGCCGCAGGGATGCGGGCGTCGGCGCGTCGGCTCAGGCGGAGCGCAGGTGCTCTTCGAGCAGGCAGTTCGTGGAGTTCAGCCACGCGCGCGAAGGGGCGATGCAGCAGCGCAACGCCTCTTCGTTCAGCCCCACGCTGGACAGCGCGGTTTCCGGTATGGACGGGAAGGCTTCGTCGTCGTTTTGCGCCGTCAGATACGGCAGAACCGAAAGGCCTATGTTGAGCAGGCAGGCCATCTTCCGTTCCCCCTGCCGGAGAAAGGGCTGGACATGCTGCGCGATGGGTTCGTAAACCTCCGGCCCGAAGTTCCACATCTTGAGCAGGGCCGCGCCGGTGGCTGCGTAGTCCACATCCAGCATCTGGCGCTCCCATCGGGACTGTTCGAGCAGATGAAAATGTTCCGGGGCCTGACAGGAGGGCTTCACCTTGGCCATCTTTCGCGCTATCGGATAGCGGCCAATCCCGTGCATCAGGCCCACAAGGTAGGCCGTGCCCGGTTCCATGTCCGCATGATAGGCGAGATATTCCATCAGCACAGCAGCGCCCAGAGCTTCGCACCACGCGTCGTTGGCGCTCATGCCGTAGCAGAGCAGCGGAGTGGGCGGGAATGATCTGCGGCCCAGAACGCCCACCATCTTCATCACTTCCGTGAAGCCGATTCGTTCGACCGCGTTGTCGATCAGGTCGATGGGTTCGCGGCATCCGTAGAAGGAACTGTTCGCCATCTTCACGACGGACGAAGCCAGACCGGGGTCGATGGCGACCAGTTCGACGATCTGGGAAATCTCGGCGTACGGGCTTCTGAGAAGCGTACAAAGCCTTGCAAGCACCTCGAATTTGGGTGGCACTTGTTCGAATCCACTGAGGATGCCTATCATCCGTTTACAGAATGCGCGTTAAATTCATCGGGTCAATCCGCCCGGGATTAAGTCCGAATTATTATCGCTTGTTTTACACTTCAGTCGCCGAAAAGCCGCGGAGCACTTCCAGCTTCCATAAAGAGTCCTTCCGGGCCGGGATGTTCCATGCGCGTGCCGTTCCAGCGGCCTTGGCGGTATAGCGTGGCGAACGAGAAACGGGGAGCCTCGCCCCCCTGCCCGCCGACAAGTTCCGCCCCGCGGCGCACGTTGTCCATCATCCACATCGGAAGGCGCAGATGGTAGGGGTTGCGCGCCACCTCTCCCCTGTGCAGCGCGAGGGCCGCGACGAGGGCCGCGACGTCCTGCGCGCTGGATTCCACGGCGAGGTTCGGCTTGTTCATCGGGGACCAGAACTCCGTCTGGAAGCATGCGCAGGGCAGCCCGGCGCGGGCCAGCGCCTCCGTTACGAGGCGGTGCGCGCCCATGTGCGTGCGGTTGGCGTCCTGTGCGTGGGGGTAGAAGACGGCGCGGGGGCGCAGCAGGGCCATCTGCCCGGCCACGGCGTCCACGCTGCGGCTCCAGTGCGCAGGGTCCGCTTCGGGCGCTTCCGGGTTAATGCCTTCCAACCCGCGTTCGCCGAAGGTCCCGGCCTCGAACCCGATGCTCGCGCAGGCGGCCTTTAGCTCCTCGAATCTTTCAAGCTGGCGTTCCCTCTTGCTGCCCAGCGTTAGGGACAGGTTCACGACGCGCATGCCGCGCTGCCGCATGAGCCGCAGGGGAAGGGCCCCGACGATCATCTCGTCGTCAGGGTGCGGGGACAGCATCAGCACCGTGCCCGCGCCGCTGACGGCGGTCGGTCGGGGGGCCGGGTCCGTCGCGTCGGGATCAATGTCTTCCGCCTCGCGCACGGCGCGGAGCAGGCTTTGCACGTATTCAAGATAGTCGCGCATGTCGTCCAAGCATGAGAGTGCGTTCGTCCGCTGTCCCGCTCAAAATGCGCCCGTATTCCGACGGGGCCTGTTCTTATAGTGGTTTCGATCAATATGTGGACATTCTGGAGTGCTGCAAGCGCGACCCTCTTTCCGCATTACAGGCCAGAAGGCCGCGCTTGCAGCGCTTGGGAAAAATACTTTTGTTTGTATTTCATACCTCGGGTTTGCCCTAAAAGGGCTGCACCCTAGGCTA
>JBAZHO010000100.1:0-6935 GCA_041652375.1 Opitutales bacterium
GGTGCTTCAAGAGTGTCGTGCGCATGTGGCCCCATATTGTCGCGGGCGGGCAAATGTGTTTGCGGCCTTGGGCCAAGGGCGTTGTTGTTCAACTTTCATGTCGGAAGCCGCTGCCATTTCGATCACTGGCGTTTCAATGCGCTACGAGGACGGCCCCCTCGTTATCGAGGGGGTGGGGCTGGATCTGGCCGCCGGGCGTTTCCAGAGCGTGATCGGGCCTTCGGGCTGCGGTAAAAGCACGCTGCTGCGTCTTGTCGCCGGGCTGCTCATGCCGGGGTCCGGCTCGGTGCTCGTCGCCGGGCGCGACCCTTGTCACGAGCGCGGGCGGGGCACGGGCTTCGTCTTTCAAGAGCCCACGCTCATGCCTTGGCTCACGGTGCGGGACAACATCGCGCTGTCTTTGCGCATCCGGGGTGTGGAGGAGAGGGAACGCGGCCAGCGTGCCGCCGCGCTGGCCGAAGGGCTGGGCCTTGGCGATTACCTCGGCTATTATCCGCGCCAGCTTTCCGGCGGGATGAAGATGCGCGTCTCGCTGGCCCGCGCTCTTTCCACGGCTCCGGGCCTGATGCTTTTCGACGAGCCTTTCGCCGGGCTGGACAGCATTCGGCGCGACCACATGGGCGAGGAACTGCTCGGCGTCTGGGCGCGGGAGGGCTGGACGGCCCTGTTTGTGACGCACAACGTGGCCGAGGCCGCCTTCCTGTCCGAACGCGTCCACATCATGGGCGGCAGGCCGGGGCGCATCGTGGCGCGGTACGAGGTTCCTTTCCCGTATCCGCGCACGGCGGCCCTGCGCGCGACGCCGGAATTTCACGACCTTGTGGCCCGCATTTCCGCCGGGCTGGGGGAGGTGTCCGCACTGTGAGCAGAACGCGCACATGCATCATGCCCCTCCTCTTCGGCGCGCTCATACTAGCCGGATGGTACGCGGCGCGGCCCATCGCGGGGCTTTCGCGCTTCTCCCTGCCGTATCCGCACGAGGTTCTGGGTGCGCTGATACGCAACTGGGGGGAGATTCTGCCCGCAGCAGGGCGCACGTTGGCGACGGCGGGCGCGGGCTTCCTGGCGGCCCTCGCGGCGGGCATGGCGGCGGCCCTGCTCATGGCGTGGCGAGCCACGGCGCGGGCCATGCTCTACCCTTGGGTGCTAGTGCTCCAGATGACGCCGCTGGTCGTGCTCATCCCGCTGATCGTGCTCTGGATGGACGGCTTTTCGTCCGTGCTCTTCATCGCTTTCCTGATCGCGTTTTTCCCCATTACGGCCAGCGCCGTGCAGGGCCTGCTTTCGGCTGATCCCGCCGCGCTGGAGTTCTTCCACCTGCACCGCGCCACGTGGTGGCAGCAGATGTGGATGCTGCGCCTGCCCGGCGCGTTGCCCTACATTCTTACCGGGGCGCAGATTTCGGCCAGTCTGGCGATAGTCGGCGCCCTGACGGGCGAGATGTTCGCCGGGGAGGTCTCCGGCGGGCGGGGGGGCCTCGGCTACTGGATAATCCTGTACCGGGCCGAGGGCGACACGGCGGCCATGCTCGGCGCGGGGCTGGCGGCCTGCGTGATGGGCTTCCTGTTCGTCGGCGCGGTGCAGCTTCTGCGGTTGCGGCTTCTGGGCTACTGGCACGAGTCCTTCTCCACAAGGCAGGAGGACCTTCAGCGCCTGCGCTGAGCGCGGGAACAAGCAGACAGGAAATCCATCCGCAGATTACGCGAAACCTAAAATACTTATCCACAGATTACACAGATTCTCACAGATTATAAATAATGCTAAAAGAAATCCCAAATAGAGGAACCGCAGATAAATGCCGATTTTCGCGGACAAAATAACATAAGTTGTTGTTTCTTATAGTAGTTCACACTGACTTGTGGACACTTCAAGGAAGCGCTGTAGGCGCGCCATGAGAAAGCCCCGGGTGGAGCGAAGCGGAACCCGGGATACGCGTCCCAATTTAATCCAAGCGCTGAAAGCGCGGTATGATCGCACGGTTATGCCGCGCTTACAGCGCTTGTTACGTTTTTTATAATCATTACCCGGGGTTTGCCCTAACAGGGCTGTACCCCGGGCTATCTCATGCCGCGCCTTCAGCGCTGCCAGAAGTGTCCACAAGTCAAATGGAACGACTATAAGAACATGGGTTGTTGTTTCTTAATAATCTGTGGAAATCTGTGTAATCTGTGGATAAATCTGACTCTTCTTTCCGGTTATTTCGGCGGCCTTTTGGGAATCGCTCTATGGCTTGGCTAGGCGCTGGCTGCCGGGGCCGTCCTGAAGGTGCTGCTCGTCTATGCTGTCTTTGTAGAAGAGCGCTTCCATCAGTTCGCCGAGCAGATAGATCGAGCCTGTGGCGACCAGCGTTTCGCCCGGTTCGCCCACGTCGCATGCGTCGGGCGCGGGGATGATTTCGTGCACTGAGCCGCGCCGCACGCGTCCCTTGAAGGACTTCGGCACTTCGTTTTCCAGTTCGTCCAGCGAACAGGCCCTTTGCTGGGCCGGGCGCATGAGGACGATCTCGCTCGCGTGGCGGGCCACGACTTCCAGCACTGCGTGCGCTCTGCGAAGGCCCAGGACGCCGCACAGAATCGCGGGCTTGCGGCCCAGCGTCCGCACGAGCGCCTCAAGGTTGGCGTCGAGCATTTCCGCGCCTTCCTCGTTGTGCGTGGCGTCGAAAATGATCGTGCGCCCGTCTTTGATCTGACGCGCGTCCCAGCGCCCGGCCCAGACCAGTTCCTTCAGGGCGGCGGCTGTCTGTTCCTCGCCGACGGGCAGGATGTCGCGCAGAATGTGCGCGGCCAGAGTGGCCGTGGCCGCGTTGCGCCTCTGGTGATGCCCGATCAGGTTCGTGTCCGGGTAGGCGCGGTCGTCGTCGCCGAACGCCTCGCGCACGCTGTAAAACGGGGCGTCCCTTTCCCGCGCGATCCTGCGTATCACGGCCTCAGCCGCCGGGGGCAGGCAGCCGATGAGGGCAGGGCGTCCGCGCTTGACGATGCCCGCCTTCTCGAACGCGATTTCCTCCAGCGAGTCGCCGAGGATTTCCGTGTGGTCGTAGCCGATGGACGTGATGATGCTCAGTTCCGGCATGACGATGTTCGTCGCGTCGAGACGTCCGCCGAGGCCCACTTCCACGATGCCCACGCCGACGCGTTCCCGCGCGAAGGTCAGGATGCCCATTGCCGTCAGAAACTCGAAAAACGAGGGGTGGTCTTCGGGATCGACCGCGCCGAGCTTTTCCGCCACGGGCTTGAGCGCGCGCACGTAGGCCAGAATCTCGTCCTGCGCGAGAATGCGGCGGTCGATCTGTATGCGCTCGCCTAGCTGGACGAGGTGGGGCGAGGTGACAAGACCCGTCCGGTAGCCCGCCTTGCGGTATATGGCCTCAAGCATGGCGGCGGTGGAGCCTTTGCCGTTTGTGCCCGCGATGTGTATGGTCGGGAAGGCGCGTTCGGGGTGCCCCAGTGCGTCCGCAAGCAGTCGCATGCGGTCGATGCCGTACTTCGCCCCGTGGTATTTCAGCCCGTAAAGGTACTGTTTGACCGAGGCGTAGTCGCTCAGGTCCAGTGCTGCTTGCATTATTACGCTCCGGGGCGCGCGCCTGCGGACGGGTTCTTCATGTGGCAGAACGCCGAGAGGAAGGCGACGATGCGTTCGCGCATCAGGTTGCGGGGCACGATCTGGTCGATCAGGCCGCGTTCCAGAAGAAATTCCGAGGTCTGGAAGCCTTCGGGCAGTTCCTGCCTTGTGCCTTCCTTGATGACGCGGGGACCAGCGAAGCAGATCAGGGCGCCGGGCTCGGCGATTATCAGGTCGCCCAGCGTGGCGAAGCTGGCGGTGACGCCGCCCGTGGTCGGGTTGGTGAGGACGGAAATGTAGGGCAGCTTTGCCTTGGCCTGTTTCGCAAGCGCCGCGCTGGTCTTGGCCATCTGCATGAGGCTGTAAATGCCCTCCTGCATGCGCGCGCCGCCGCTGGCGCTGACGATGATCATCGGGATTTTAAGCTCCGTGGCGCGTTCGATGGCGCGGGTGATCTTCTCTCCCACGACGGAACCCATGCTGCCGCCGGAGAAGCGGAAGTCCATGACGGCCAGCGATACCCTGATGCCGCTCATCCTGCCCGTGCCGCAGACCACGGCGTCGTTCAGACCGGTCTTCTTCATGCTGGCCTCGATGCGCTCCGGGTAGGGCTTCTGGTCCACGAACTCCAGCGGGTCCATCGAGGTCAGCCCGGCGTCGAACTCATCGAACGTGCCCTCGTCGAGCATGGACGCGATGCGGGCCGGGGCGTCGATGGGGAAATGATAGCCGCTGCCGGGCACGACCATCAGGTTCTTTTCCAGATCCTTGGTGTAGATCATCTCGCCGCTGACCGGGCAGCGCGTGTACAGGTCGAGCGGGATGTCCTTCTTGCGGAGGGGCGTTACTGTGGAATACTGAGGCTTTGAGAAGAATGGCATCGGTCTTGTCGTTGACTGTTTTCAGTCCATTGGCAGCGGAGCATGCATCAAGCGTGGCTCAGGGTCAAGACAGCCAATTGCGTCGCCCCGGCCTTCGCCAGAGCGACTGCGCAGGCGTTCAAAGTCGCTCCCGTGGTGATCACGTCGTCCACGAGCACGTATTTCTGCTCCGCGCCGATGCGCGCCCCCTTGGCCAGCGCGAAGGCCCCCTTGACGTTCTTCTGGCGCTCCTCGCGGGAAAGGGCGGTCTGCGTGCCGGTGTCCCGCACGCGGCGCAGCAGGTTCTGGCAACTTGCCCCGGCCTCGTCGGCAAAGACTTGGGCCAGCCATTCGCTCTGATTGAAGCCGCGCCCGCGCTCCCGGCCCGGATACAGAGGCACGGGCACGACAATCGCCCCGCGCAAAAGGTCCAGCGCGTCGGGCCTCGCGCGCAAAAGTTCGGTCACGCCCCCAAGCAGGCAGCGTTCGCCGCAAAACTTGATGCGTTTGACCAGATCCTCCGCCGGGCCTTCGTAGCGAAGAAGCGTGCAACCGCGCTGCCATTTGGGCTGGAGGTCCGCGCAGTCCGGGCAGACGCGCTCCACGCAAATCGCGCCCTCGAAAGGCAGCCCGCAGCTTGTGCAGCAGGGCCTGCCCGCCGTCAGGGGCATGGCGCGGGCGCAGGCGTCGCAGAACCAGCGCATGATTTCCCCCGCCGGTTCCCCGCAGCAGGCGCAGTCGCGGGGAAACACAAGGTCGATCAGGCGGCTGGCGGCTGCGACTGCGGACTTAGGCAGGAAATCAGTCATTGTTTTGCGGGTAATCATCCAGCTCTGAGGCTCCAAGCCAGAAGCAGGCTAGGGGTGCGGGGATTTTGGCAAGACGAATCCCCGTGCGTTCAACGTCAATGATTCCGAAATCGTTCATATCTCGCGTGATCACATAGCCGGTGGATACCTTGTTCTTTTCGCAGAACTCGCACATGCCCTTGAGTTCCTGAATCCCCGTGTGTTCGCGTCCGCGATACTTGATCTCAAACGGGACAAGTCTCGGGGTCATGTCTGCGATGATGTCCACCTCCCGGTCATTCTTGCCGCGCCAGAATGCAAACTTGACGCTCTTTGAGTAATAGCGCGTGAAAACGTGCTTGAAAAATGCCGTTTCAACCGTGCGGCCCATGGCCTCGGGGTTTTCCAGAAGCGATTTTCCCTTCAGAAGAACGCTGCCTGCCAGCGCAGCATCCGCGAGATAGACCTTGGGCTGGGCGCGGAGGATTTCCTTGCCGTAGCCGTAAGGCATGAGTTTGTAAACAAGGTGGGCGGATTCCAGCAGGGTGATGAAGTTGTTCGCAGTGGCCTTTTTGACTTCAAGGTTTGAGCACAATGCCTTCATGTCCAGAAGGCCCCCGTCGTTCATGCAAAGATACAGGAACACCTGTTCCAGCTCCACGACCCGGCGGACGCCGAACAGCGCCGTCATGTCGCGCTTGAGCACCTTGTCCACGATGTCTTCGCGCAGTAGTTTTTGCGCAAGGTCGATGTTCTCGATCTTGGCACTTTGCGGGAATCCGCCACGCAGAAGGTAATCGTCGAACAGGGCTGACAAGGGCTTGGCTTCTTCCGAGGTCCGGGCAAAATCCGGCCCCGTCCAGTCAAACAGGCGCATCAGGCTTGGAATGCGCGGAAGCGGCGGGAAGGCGGCATTGCGAATTTGCAGGTATTCGAAGAAAGACAGCGTCGCCAGTTTGATCGTCTGCCAGCGACCGACGCCGGATTCCTGCCCCTCTTCCAGAAGCGGCGTTGCCGAGCCTGTTATGGCAATCCGCCGGTGTTTTTCAAAATCGACCTGATGCTTCAACCACACCTGCCAGTCCTTGATCGTCTGGACTTCGTCGAGAAAGAGGTATTCCGGGCCGTCCCCCGCCGTTTCATACTCCTTCCATGTTTCGATAACCTTTTCCAGCCCGACCAGCTTCAGCAGCGGGTGATCGAATGTGGCATACAGGATGTTTGAGGGCGGAACGTCTTCGCCAAGAATCTCGTCGATGGTCTGGAGATACAGGGTCGTCTTTCCGACCTGCCTCGCGCCCGTCAGCAGCAGTGCCCGTCCCGCGGGAGGGTCTTTTCTCCACGCTCTTATCTGTGTGAATGCCGCTCTTTTCCACGGCGGCAGATCGGCGGGCCTCCCCATGTTCCACCAAGGATTGTATTTGAGCAGGACGGCGAATAGCTCGGCTTTGGATACCAGCATAGGCGAAATCTACTTAAAAACATGATATAAGGCAAGTATACAGTGCTTATATTGGTGTTATAAAGCGATTATGCCTGAAATGCCTGCGTTTATGCGCCTTTCAGCGTTTTGCGTAGGAAGGGGGCGCTGGGGCTGTTCTTGCAGGCGCATAGTCCCTCGGCGGGGCCTTGGTACAGGATTTCGCCGCCTCGTTCGCCTCCTTCGGGGCCGATTTCCACCAGCCAGTCCGCTTCCGCGATAATGTCTAGGTGATGCTCGATCACG
>JBAZHO010000101.1:0-6932 GCA_041652375.1 Opitutales bacterium
CGGCTTCAAATTAGCCAACTTTTGGCAATCGCTATACGTGCCTGCCACTTTCACAAGGAAGTAGGTTGCGCGCCTCACTCGCGGGTGATTTTACCCGGCGGATCGCGTCTTTACTGCGTTGGGGCTGGGTCTGTCGGCGGGGTTTCCCCTGCTTTATTCAGATAGTAGTCTCGCAGGACGTAGAACGCCTGCTTGAACTCGCCGTTCTCGCCGATCAGGCCTTTGCGGTTCCAGCCGTCCTGTATGCCGGGCAGGGGGCGGCGCGGGGAGCGGAAGTCCACGAGTATCCACGGGCTGCATCCGCTGAAGCCGGGGATGCGTTCGAGCATCGGTAGCGTCTCGCGGTACAGCCATGCTTGGAATTCCTCGGTGAAGCGCGCGGTCTGTGGCCCGTGTTTGCCCGCGAGTGCTCCGCCGCCGAACTCGCTTATTAGCACTGGTTTGTCGTAGGCTACTTCCCATGTGACGTCCTTGCAGGCGTCCGGCAGGCCGCCGCGGTACCAGCCGATGTACTCGTTGAACGCGACTATGTCCGTATTCTGGCCGAAGGGGTCGCGCACGACGTAGTGGCCGGAATTCGCAGGCTCCTCGGTAACTTCCAGCGCTGCGGACACGAGGCGCGAATCGTCGAGCGCGTGCGCCGCGTCCACGAGGGTCTTGAGGAAATGAGTGCGCGCGTCGGAGATGGGCGTCTCGTTGGCCACGGACCAGATGATGACGCTGGCGCGGTTTTTGTCGCGCTCGACAAGCTCGGTCAACTGCGCCTTGGCGTTGGCGAGGGTGTCGGGGTTTTCCCACTGGATGGTCCAGTAAACCGGCGTCTCCTCCCATAGCAGAATGCCCATTTCGTCCGCGAGGCGGGCCATGAATTCGCTGTGCGGATAGTGGGCCAGCCGGGCGTAGTTGCAGCCGAGGTCCTTGGCCCAGTCCAGAAGCATGCGGCCTTCCTCGGGGACGGCGGCGCGACCGCCGCGCAGCGGGTTCTCTCCGTGGATGGCTATGCCGCGCAGAAAGATCGGCTTGCCGTTGAGCAGCAACTGGCGGCCCTTGGTTTCGATCGTGCGGAAGCCCACGCGCTCCGTGCTGCTGTCGCTGGCGGACGCGATTGTGACGTCGTAAAGTTTCGGGTTTTCCGGCGACCAGCGCACGAGGCCCTGCACGGCGAATTCCGTCTCGGCGCTGCCGTCGGGTCCGGTTGCGACGCTCTGGTCAACGCCAAGCTCCGGGATGCGGATGTGCAGGGTCTGTTCCCTGTCGGGGCCGTCGAGGCTCACGCGGGCGCGGATGCGGTCGCCCTCGCCGCGTTTCAGCTCCACGGCGTAGTCCGCCAGATAGGTCTGCGGCAGTTCGATGAGGCGGACGCTGCGGGTGATGCCGCCGTAGTTCCACCAGTCGGTGTTGATAGTGGGCACGCCCTCGCGCAGACGCTTGTTGTTGACGCGCACGACGAGGGAATTGCCCGTCTCGCGCAGACGGTCCGTCACCTCGTACTGGAACGGCGTAAAGCCGCCGATATGCGTGCCCAGCTTGCGCCCGTTCAGGTACACGTCGGCCTGATAGTTCGCCCCGCCGAAGTAAAGCAGGTATCGCTTGCCCGCGCGGTTTGCCGGGGCGTCGAACACGCGGCGGTACCAAACGCTGCTCTCGTAGTAAAAGAGCTTGTCGTCCTGAGAGTTCCAGTCGCCCGGAACCTTGAGCGTGATGGCGTCGTCGAAACGGTATTCCACGAGGTCGGACTCAGACGTCGGCTGCTGTCCAGCGAGTAGCCGCCGCTCGGCGGATCGACCCTGTCGTAAGGCTCCGCCCGGTAATCGAGGTAGCCGTTGTCGTACGGGTCCACTATGCAGGCCCAGCGTCCGTCGAGGGAAGCGCCGGGGCGGTCGAGAGCATTGACGAGGTTGGCTGCGGAAAGGGAGCCGGAGGCTATCATGGCAAGGGTGCAGAGGAGTTGCGAACGCATGTGATACGATTGCGCCAAGAGCGGAGAAATTACAACACCGGAGGCCGTGCAAGTCGCGCCCAGCGCTCGCCGTCCTATACGCAAGCGCACAAAGCATGAGCATCGGCGCGTCCACCTTGGCGTCACGAGTCGGGCTTTCTCGTTACCGCAGAGCCGTATAATGCGCTCCTTCCGCCGGAGCGCCTTGCAAAAGCGCCTTCGGCAGGCATCCTGTTTTTCATGCCGCCGCATGGTGCCAGCCTCATATATGATCTGGGAATAGTCGTGGCAGGAGCCGCGATCGCATCCATCGTGTTCCGAAAACTGCACCTGCCGGTGATTTTCGGATATCTGGCGGTGGGCCTGCTTCTTGGGCCGGGACTCCTTCCCCAGCCTCTCCTGAGCGACACCGAGGGCGTGCGGCAGGTCTCGGAACTGGGCGTGGTGTTCCTGCTCTTCTTCATGGGCATGGAGTTCGACCTCGCCCGCCTGCGCCGGGTGATGGGCCCCGCCTTGCTTGCCGTCGCCGCGCAGACGATGGCGATGCTGTATCTTTCGCGCCTGATCGCGCCGCTGCTTGGCTGGAACTACATAAGCAGCCTCTTCTTCGGCAGCCTGCTGGCCATCAGCTCGTCAATGGTCACGCTGCGCGTCCTGCAGGAGCAGAAACGCGATAAGATGCCCCACGCCCAGCTTGCCATCGGCATTCTCATTCTGGAGGACGTGCTGGCCGTCCTGCTGCTGGTCATCCTGAGCGGCGTGGCCGTCACGCAGAGCTTCGACTGGAAGTCCGTGTGGCTGGTCTCGTTCCTGATGGGCGTGTTCGTCATCGGCATCTTCTTCATGGGCCGCCTGCTGGCCCCCCGCCTGCTGGCCCTCGCGCAAGGCAACGAAAACCGCGAGGCCCTGACGGTGATCTCGATGGGCATGGCGCTGGGCATCGGCGCGCTGGCGATGCGCCTGCACTTTTCCGAAGCTCTGGGCGCATTCGTGGCCGGCGCGATTCTATCCAGAACCAAGCTGGTTCACTCCGTCCTGAACAACAACCGCAGCCTGCGCGACCTGTTCAGCGCCGTGTTCTTCGTGACGATCGGCCTCCAGATCAACCCCGCGACCGTTCTGGAAAACTTAGGTTGGGTGCTCTTCCTGAGTGCGCTCATGATACTGGGCAAGGTCGCAAGCTGCTTCATCGGCCTGTTCCTGTCCGGCCAGCCCTCCGGGAGCAGCTACCGGGCCTCCGTGGCCAAGGCACAGATCGGCGAGTTCAGCTTCGTCATAGCCGCGATGGGCAACCAGCTAGGCGTGACGGACGCCCGCCTGACCGCGATCGCCTTCGGCGTGGCCTTCGTGAGCATACTACTCACCCCCTACATCAGCAGCGGGTCCACGCGGCAGTTCAACTGGCTCGCGGCGCACATGCCCCGCCACGTGGACCGCTTCGCCAAATTCTACCGCAACTACCTCGACACCGTGTCCGCCCTGATCGGGCGCAACAACCTGCTGCGCCTCGCCCGCACGCCGCTGGTGCACATCACGCTGCACTTCTTCCTGATAAGCGGCATCGTGCTGGGCGGCGCGTTCATGGGCCGCTGGGTGTCCCACCTTCAGGTGCCCGACCCCCTGCTCTGGGGGCTGGCGGTGTGGATCTGCGCGGCGATACTCTCCGTGCCCTTCGTCATCGCAATCGTGCGCAACATATCGTCCATCGTCTTCATGATCACGGAGACGATCTTCGCCAACCGCCGCACCCGCCCCGTAATGCAGGGCCGCGTGAACAACCTCGTGAACATGCTCGCAACGCTGCTCATGCTGCTCGTTCTAGGCGGCTTCTTCCTATCCGTCGCGGCTCCCTACCTGCCCCGCGGCGCGGCTCTGGCCCTGTTCATGACGCTCGTGATAGGCATAGGCGCGTTCTTCTGGAGGAACATGATCCACATCAACAGCCGCATCGAGGCCCTGTTCATGGACAGCTTCACGGAAGAGGCGCAGGACATCGGCGAACGCCGCCGCGCGGACGTGATAGAGAAGCTGCGCCGCGACTACCCGTGGCCAGCCGAAATACGCGAAACCAAGCTCGGCTCCAACTCGGATTCCTGCGGCAAGAAGATGCGCGAACTCAACATCCCCAACCAGACGGGCAGCATGATAATGGCCGTCGTGCGCTCCGGGCTGGAAGTGTTCGACCCCGGGCCAGACACCCCCCTTTTCCCGGACGACATCATCGTTCTGCTCGGTCCCAAGGAAGGCAACGAACGGGCCGTGAAGCTGCTCGAACAGCCCCGCGAGGGAGACGGCCAGTATCCAAGCCACGGCAACCTGAAGATAGAACACGTGCTCCTGCCGCCCGGCAGTCGGCTGGACGGCGACACCCTAGCAGGCTCGAACCTGCGCCGCCGCTTCGGCATCAGCGTAATTGGCATCCAGCGGGGCGCGCATCAGATCACCACGCCCGGCGCGGAAGAAATCCTGAAGTCCGGGGACATGATCCTCTACGTCGGAAGCCCCAAACGCTCCGCCGCCTTCATGGCCTACATCAAGGAAGACAGCCCGGAAGCCGCAAGACAGAAGGCCGACATCCCCCCGCCCACCGAAGCCAAGCGCCCGACCTGAGCGCCCGTATGACAGGCTCCGTCCGGCATTGCCCGACGCCTGACATCCGTTGCATGGACCCCGTCGCCTGCCGCATGTTGACAGACAAGTTCTTGCGTGTGAAAGTGGCCGGACATCCTTCATTACAATGCGCTTGACGACCACCCCCGTCCGCCTGCTTGCGCAGGCCCTTCTCGCATCCACAATGCTGACGGCATTGCCAATACGCGCCATGTCTGAAACACCGCGCCCGGAATGGGCCGACGAAACACGCCTTGGCGAGGGAACCATCGCCCCTTTCGCCACGATGGCGGTGTTTGCGGACGAGGAAACAGCCCTGAAGGCGGGGCCGGACGTCAGGAAGTCGCCCTTCTACGCCTCGCTCAACGGCGAGTGGAAGTTCGCATGGGTTGATAATCCCTCCAAGCGCATCCCCGGCTTTTACGCGACGGACTTTGACGACGGTGCATGGGGAACGATTCCAGTGCCCGCGAACGTCGAGATCGAGGGCTACGGCATCCCGATATACACGAACATCAACTACCCTTGGGGCGAAGCCACGCCGCCGGACATTCCGGGCGACTACAACCCGGTATCCGCATACCGGCGCAACTTCACGGTCTCGCCGGACTGGGACGGCAGGGAGCTTTTTCTGACTTTCGACGGGGTGAACAGCTTCTTTTACCTCTGGATCAACGGCGAAAAGGTCGGCTTCTCCAAGGACAGCCGCACCCCGGCGACTTTCGACATAACGAAGTTCGTCAAGCCGGGCGAAAATCTGCTGGCCGTGGAGGTGTTCCGCTGGAACGACGGCTCGTATATCGAGGATCAGGACTTCTGGCGTCTGTCCGGCATATTCCGCGACGTGTATCTGTGGAGCGCGCCGAAGCTGCGCATTGCGGACTTCGAGGCCACGCCTGCCGCCCACGGAGCGGACATTTCCGAAGACGCCGAACTGAAAGTGACGCTGAAGATCGAAAACCAAGGCGAAAAGGAGGCCGGGTTCCACTTTTGCCTGACCCTGCTGGATGCCGGGGGCGACATTTTCAGCCTGATAAGCGACCATGACGAGAATGATCCTGACTTCAGCCCCGCGCAGAAGGTCAGCGGCGGGGAATCCAAGACCATTTCTTACGTCATGCCTGCGGGCGAGGTGCAGCTATGGTCCGCCGAAACGCCCACGCTTTACACCCTGCTGATCAGCCTGCTCGACGAGAACGGCAAAGTAACCGAGACGATTCTGTGGAAGGTCGGCTTCCGCGACGTGAAGATCGAGGAGGGGCAGCTTCTGGTGAACGACAAGGCCGTGCTATTCCGCGGTGTGAACCTGCACGACTGGGACCCGGTGACGGCGCAGGTCTATTCGCGGGAGCGGATGATCGAGGACATCGTCCTGATGAAGCAGAACAACATCAACGCCATCCGCACCTGCCACTACCCGAAGGCCCCGGAATTCTACGCCCTCTGCGACGAATACGGCATTTACGTCATCGACGAGGCCGACATCGAGGCGCACGCGCACACCATACTTTCCGACACGCCCTCGTGGAAAGCGGCCTTCCTAGACCGCACCCGGCGCATGGTCGAGCGCGACAAGAACCACGCCTGCGTCATCGAGTGGAGCCTCGGCAACGAGACGGGCATGGGCGACAACTTCCGCGCGACATACGCATGGGTGAAAGAGCGCGACCCGTCCCGCCCGGTGCAGTATGAAGGCGACCGCGCGACGGAGGTCAGCGACGTGTTTTGCCCCATGTATCCGGGCACGGGGACTTACGGCAACTACGGCAATCTGCCGCGCACAAAACCGATCATCATGGCGGAATACGCGCACGCGATGGGCAACTCCACGGGCGATATCGCCGCCTACTGGGAGCCGATCTACGCGGGCAGGCCCCACATGCAGGGCGGCTTCATCTGGGACTGGGTGGATCAGGGCCTGCGCACCCCCGTGCCCGCCGGACGCGGGATCGTGGAAATGGAGAACCCGAAGTCCGTCCCCTACGACCCCGCGCTGGGCTACTTCTTTGCCTACGGCGGCACTTTCGGCCCCAAGAACACGCCCAGCGACGGCGACTTCTGCTGCAACGGACTCGTGAGCGCCGACCGCACCCCTCATCCGGGTCTGGCCGAGGTGAAGAAGGTCTATCAGCCCATCCAGATTCGCGCCGGAGACTTGGAGTATTTCGAGGTCATCGCAAAGAACTGGAACGACTTTACAGATACTGAAAACCTCGTCTGCACATGGAAGCTGCTTTCCGACGGCGAGGCGGTGCAAAGCGGCACGATTGATTACTTTTTCTTAGACCCGCGCGAAGAGGATACGTTTTGGATCCCCGTCAAGGGCAGCATCGAAAACCTCGGCGAATGCTTCCTTGACCTAAGCTTCATCCTGAAGAGCGAC
>JBAZHO010000102.1:0-6928 GCA_041652375.1 Opitutales bacterium
AATGGTGCGGTCCTTGAGGCCTTCGGGCACGTCGCCGCGCACGATGCGTTGCGCAAGGCCCTCGACAATGGCCGTCTTGCCCACGCCGGGGTCGCCGATGAGGACGGGGTTGTTCTTGGTCTTGCGGGACAGGATGCGGATGACGCGGCGAATCTCGGCATCGCGCCCGATGACGGGGTCCAGCTTGCCCTTCTTCGCCATAGCCACGAGGTCCTGCCCGTATTTCTCCAAGGCTTGGTACGTCGCCTCCGGGTTCTGCGAGGTCACGCGCTGATTGCCGCGAAGCTCCTTGAGCGCCCCCAGCACGCGGTCCACGCCGATGCCGAAACTGGCCAGCAGCTTTGTAAGCGCGGCGGACTTGTCCGTCTGCACGAGGCCGAGGAACAGGTGCTCCGCCGAGATGAACTCGTCCTTCAGGCGGCCCATAGCCTCCTCCGCCTTGTTGATGGCGTCCTGCACCTCCGGCGTGATGTAGATGCTGTCGGCGGCGACGCTGCCCGTGACGGACGGGCTGCGGTCCAACTCGCGCCCGATGGCCAGTTCCACGGCGGACACCTGCACGTCGAGCTTCTGAAGGATCGCGGGCACGATGCCCCCCTCCTGCGCCAGCAAGGCCCCGAGAAGGTGCAGCCCGGTAACCTGCTGATGGTGGCGACGACGCGCGATCTGCTGCGCCTCCATGACGGCGGCGGCGGCCTTCTCCGTAAAGCGGTTCATGTCCAGATTCATATCAAAGCTCCTGCATATGGCGGGCCATAGCCGCCTAGATACCTATGATTACACAAGGCCATTATAACATGTATGTTATAAACTTGAAACCCTGCCGGTACGAATCATTAGGGACAGCATGGCACACGGACAAGCAACATTCAGGGGACCAAGTGACACGTCCGCGCTATCCAAAAGTGTTGAAACGCGGTAACGAATCGCATATCTCGACGTCATGCCGCAAAAACTCCTCCCGCTCATATTCGCGTGCATGCTCGCCATTGCGGGCTGCAACACTACAAACCCGCTGAACATCGGCTCGTCCCGCACCGGGACAAGACATCAGTTAATGTATTACTTCGAGCACATCCAGATGCCGAGTCTATGGTTTTCCGATCCCGGGAAAATGACGGAACACCTCGAAAATGAAGGCACTGCGTATTTGGAACAGATTTACGCTGACTGTCAGGAAGAACGAGGCATCCACTTGACGGAATCCGTTTCCATGAACGTGGAGATGCACGAGTGGCCCAACGGGACGAAAGGCTGGATCCTGACATTCCCCAAAGTGAAAGTCACTCCAGAGTCGAAGTATTCAGCGCTTGTTTTCGACGGAAGCATGGTTCGTTTCTTCACGTATGAATACGATGACTATGGGGACAGAACAATCTGGTTCTTCTGCGAATGGACCCCGCAGCACATGCACCTCAACTACGGCGCGGACGCGAAAGGCACAAAAGAGGCGTTCATTGAAAGGATCACGCAAATGCTCGACAAGCAAGAGACGCCCGCAGCGGCGACGGCGCTTCCTCTGGGCGGATAGAACGGCCCGGACAGCCACGTGAACAAAGCCAACGCTCTCATGGCAGCGGCGAGTAATTTGGATTGATACAGCTATACGCCGGAAATATGATGGCACGGTGCGCATAATACACACCATCGCTGCAGCCATGCTGCTCTCCTCTCTTTGCTGCGGACAGAACGCTTCGAATGCAGAGACTGCCACCACCCCGCCGCCGCCGGACGCCGCCGTGGAGACGGCGGAGCCTGCAAGCCCCGCGCCGGACGCCGCCGAAAACCGCCATTCCGTCCTCTACGCCTTCGAGCACGAGTTCCTGCCGATGGTCTGGCGCAACCACGCCGAGGAAATTTCCGAGGCCTTTGCCAGCGAAGGCAAGGCCGGCATCCAAGGCCTGTTTGAAATAGTCGAGGAAGTGTATTCGCTCAACTATCCCGAGGAAAAAGGCCAGCTCGACGTCGAAACGCTGGTTCTTCCCGCCGGGGCGCACGGATGGCTTGTCACCTTCCCCCAACCTAAAGAAACGCCGGAAGCCAACTACGCGGCCCTGCTCTTCGACGGCGGCCTGCATCGCTATATCGTGGGCGAATACGACGACCTTTTCGGCACGGTGAAGTGGTATTTGTGCGAATGGGCGGACGACGGCCAGAACAGCCCGATGCAAAGCCACCTAAACTACGGCATACAGCCAGTCGGGACCAGACAGGGATTCATCGACATGGTGAACAAACTGTTGAGCGTGGAAACCGTGATTATCCCGGAGCACGAAGAGGAAAGCGCACCGGAACCGGCCCCTGAAGCCGCACCGCCAGCCGCGCCCGCACCCGAAGCCCCCGCTCCGGCCCCCGGTCTTGATTCCGACGGCAAGTAAGGTTATCCCGCTCCTGCCACTTCGCGGACTCCCTCTCCGGCAAACGCAATCCCTAGGCATTGCCGACTTGACTATATCACTCTGAAACAAGCATTCTTCTCTCATGCTCCCCGCCCCCTGCCTCAAACGCACGGTTCTGCGTGCCCTCGTCACATCTCTTGTCATCATCTCCGGTTTCTCCGGGTGCGTGCCCCAAAGCCCGCCCATAGGAGAGAGCGGACAGATCGGCGGCACGCCTGTCATAATATCAAAGGACGACAACTATGGCGTAAGCTTCGTTGTGCCCAAATCCCTGCCGGGGCAGTTTGACAGATACGGCGACGCCAATCTGGCCTTCACCTCGGAGGAGAGAAGTGTAACGGTCCTGTTCCTGACGGATCTGGCCGGTCAGGTCCCGGACGACTACGCCATGGCGTGCGCGTGCATTCGCGGGTTCAACGTCCCCTTCCCCGGAGACAAGATCCGCCAGTTGGAAACGACCGAAAAGGACGGCCAGCGCTGGCTCCACTACGAGATGGAATCCTGGGGCGACAAGGGGCATGTGTTCCTTAACTTCGACATCGCCCGCAAGGACAACGTGCTGGCTTGCTTGATCACCATCTCGTTCATAAAGGGCATGGACAACATTCATACGTCGATCTCAGGCGCGATGTGGAAGTTCGTCCATCTGGATTCGCCGCCGCCGGAAGCCGACCTGTCCATGTTGCCCGAAAAGCAGAGGAAAATCAGTTCGGATCTGTTCGTGGAACTGGTTCACAGCTACATGGAGCGCAACCGCCCGCAGGACGCGATGCCCTATGCGCAGAGGCTTTGCGAACTCAGACCGGCCATCTCCAGATATGCCGAGATGCTGGCCGACGTATGGCTGCAGACCAAGGACTACCAGCAGGCGCTGGATCATTTGGACATCATGCGCAAGACCTTCCCCCTGTCCTCGGGTCTGGTCTGGAGAAGGGCGACCGCGCTGGGCGAACTCGGGCGCAAGGAGGAAGCGCTTGCCGAGTTCCGCAAGGCCATCACCGGGATGAACGACAAGAGCTCCGGCGCCATCCACTCCTATCTTGAATACCTGAACGACATCGATGAGCTAGGCGCCGACATCGACGAAGTGCAGACGATCGTGAACACGTCCGGCGACCCGGAGATACAGTATTATCTGGCAAAGGCATGCGTGCAGTCCGGCGACAAGGAAAGGGCGGCAAAGATCATAGACGCCATCGTGGACAAGTGCGAAGCCTACCCGCAACTGGCCGACCCCATCGTAAGCATCTATCTGGAACTGGAGAATTACGATGAAGCCCTCGCCATCTGCAAGCGCGTCATAGAGCAGAACAACCCGCTGGGCTACTACCTAGGCGCGGTGACGCTGATGCGCGAAGGACGCTTCAAAGAAGCGCGCGAGATGGTGACGCAGTGCATCGAAAAGATGCCCAACAACAACAACGCCAAACAACTGCTGGACTCCATCAACGCCCAGATGGGCAAGGCGGATTCCTCCTCCTTCCAGACCAAGATCGAGCCTGTGGCCCTGCCCGAAGACTTCGAAAGCCTGATAGCGCCCGAACGCGAAGGCATGGAAGAGGGCTTCGGCTGCCGCTACGTGTACAACGGCGTCCTGTATGATTTCACAAGCGACCAGAGAATACGCACCACTTACTACTGCAGCTACCACGTAAGCGGCGTCGAGGCCATCCGCCGGATGAACGACCTGCGATTCCCCTTCGACCCGCTCTACGAGCGCATATTCGTGAACTACCTGCACGTCTTCGACAAGGACGGCAACAAGATAGCCGAAGGAGAACTTTCCAACTACTACACGGCCAACGACCCGGACGAAGTCCTGATGAGCCAGAAGAAGGAGCTGCACATGCCGGTTCCCTCCCTCACGCCCGGTTGCAGCGTGGAATACGCGGTCACGTACGAGACCTTGGGCAAACAGAAAAAGATGCCCTTCAAGATGAGCCAGCTTTCCAGAAACGACCCCACCCAGCTTTCGTTCGTGGGCGTGCGCGGGGAAGTGAGCAAAGTGCTGACGGAGACGGCGAACGACGTTATGACGCTCCCGCAGGACAAGGCCGGGGACGATCTGCTCTTTTACTACATCAACGACCCGATGCCTTCCACATATTATCCCGGTCTGCCCCCGCCCACGGAATACGTGCCCACGGTCTGGATCAGCTCCACGGAAAAGACATGGAAGAGCGAGACCGATGAATACTACGACATGGTCAAGGACCTTGACGACGCCTCCCCGGAGGTCGAAGCCAAGGTGAAGGAAATCCTCGGCGAGGAATACACGCCCGACGAAGCCGTCCACAAGCTGTCCGCGTTCGTGCGCGAATCCCTGACCTATCACGGCATCGAGTTCGGCCTGCGCGCCATGATACCGAACACCTGCGCGGACATACTCCAGAACCGCTACGGAGACTGCAAGGACCACGCCTACCTGCTCATGAAGATGCTCCGCGCCGCCGGCGTGGACGCCAATCTGGCCCTTGTGGATACCAGCCTGACGATCAACACCAAAGTGCCGGACAGCGGCCAGTTCGACCACATGATCGTCTATCTGCCCAAGTTCCACGGCGGCCACTTCATCGACGCCACGGGCAAAGGCAGTTCGGACAGTCTGGAACCCATGTATCTGGAAGGAAGCCCCACCCTCATTCTGGACAAGGACGACCCGCGCATCGTGAACGTTCCCGCCAACCCCGAAGGCTCCAGCGGCTTCAAAGTGGACCGCACGGTCAAGATCGACGAGTCCGGCTCCGCGCTCGTGACGGAACACGCCGTATTCACCGGTCGCTGGGCCGGAATGATGCGCAACGCCCTGCGCGACAAAACGCCGGATGAATACGCGCCAATCCTGCTCAACTCCATAAGCCTGCCGGAACTCTCCGCCGTGAGGGTGATAGATGCCCGCAATCTGGACAATCTGGACCAGAACGTGGAGATGGAATACAGCTACCGCATCGACGATGCCTTCACACCCGTCAACGGCAAGCTGCTGGGCATCGCGCCGACATCCTGGGAAGCATGGGAACTGCGCCTGCCGAACGACCAGCCCACGCGCGTGCTGCCCATATGGCAGCACTACAACGCCACGTTCAGCGCGCGCACGACGTTCCTCTTGCCCGAAGGGTATTCGATGGACGATTCCCCGGCGAAACCCCATCTGGACCTGAACACCCCCTACATAAGCATGAATCTATCCGGCAACGACGAAGGCAACAGCATCGTCATCGACGGGGACTACACAAGAACCGCTGCCATCTTCCAGCCCACGGAACGGGACGCGCGCGAAAAAGCCTATGCCGAAGCGCTGAAAGCCATTAGAACACCCATAGTGCTTGTAAAAAAGCAGCCCTGAGCCAAGATGGCAGGCGAGAACCAAGCCGTTACGCCGATGCCGCTACGCCCACGCCCCAAGATCGTAGAAAACATATCCGTTCTGGAGTTCTTCAACGCCGGGCGCGAACAGCTTAAAATGAGCATCGTGGCCGGTGAACGAGGCATCAAGTCCATCGTCCGGGACAAGAGCATCAACCGCCCCGCACTCGCGCTGACGGGCTACTACAAAAGCTTCGCCACAAAGCGCGTGCAAGTCTTCGGCGCGGGCGAAATCGCCTACCTGCGCGACATCAAGGAAGACAAGCAGTACAAGGTGCTCACGGAAATCGCGCGCCGCCGCATCCCCTGCATGATCGTGACACGCAACCTCGTGCCGCCGCAGGCCATGGTCGAGGTGGCCAACGAGAACGACACCCCGCTGATACGCACCAGCCTGAGCACCAGAGATTATCTTACAGCCGCCACGCTGCTGCTGGAGGACATGTTCGCGCCCAGAGTCTCTGAACACGGCACGCTGATGGACGTAAAAGGCATAGGCGTCCTGATACGAGGCGACAGCGGCGTGGGCAAAAGCGAATGCGCCCTAGCCCTTGTGGAACGCGGTTACAGCCTCGTGGCCGACGACAAGGTGAACATCAAACTGATCAACGAGCGCGAACTGGTCGGGACAAGCAACGCGATAAACCGAGGCTACATGGAATGCCGCGGCCTAGGCATAATCAACATAGCGGAACTGTTCGGAATCCGCTCCGTGCGCACGGAGAAAAACATCAACCTCGTCGTCACATTCACGGAGTGGAAACAAAGCGACGAGGACGAAGAACGCACGGGACTGGAACAGGAATACTTTGAAATGCTCGGCGTCAACGTCCCGCACATCCGCTTCTCGGTGAAGCCGGGCCGCGACCTAGCGCGACTGGTCGAAGTGGCATCCATGGTGCAGGCCCTAAAACTGATAGGGCACGACAGCGCCAAGGAATTCAACGAGCGCCTAATCCAGCAGATGACGCCCGACTTCCCCATCGACAGCATCTAGCGTTTCTCATAAGTCCGCCGAAATACCAGAAGAAGATTTTTTCATCCACAGATTACACAGATTTTCACAGATTATTATAGTGGTTTCGATCAATATGTGGACATTCTGAGCGCTGTAGGCGCGACATGAGATAGCCCGGGGTAAGTGCGTAGCACGCAACCCCGGG